>NZ_JAMYMR010000053.1:0-31621 GCF_040318635.1 Mesorhizobium sp. M1066 | reverse complement strand
CCGACCTGCTGCTCTCCTCGGTTCCGGAGATGGAAATCGGCTGGCTGGAAAAGGCAATCAAGGGACGGCGCATGGCCAGCGCGGGAAATTGACGGCTATGGACGAGCGCTACTGATAACCGAGCTTGTTCTTGTCGTCAGTCATTTGACTTTCCTCGCTGCCGCTGGATTTTGCCTAGTGGGGGCCACCGTCTTGGCGTGTTTTGAATGGGCAGCCAGAGCCGGTCCTGCTGCCGGTTGCCTTGCGCATGGTGCCACTGCGTTTTTTTGATCGCGAACGCATTCCGAACAGGCCTCAAAAATACTTGCCAAAGAATCCCCTCCCGATCTCTTTTTTGCTGCACACGCATGCTGGGAGAATTTTGCGCGTGGGCGATTTGTTCCTAATTGGGAATGGCTGCCATCGTTTTCCGAGACCTCCTCAGGGCCTGACGGTCAGGTCCACGTGCATCGCTCTTCCGTGCTGTATGCCGCGCACAACTTGCGGAACGCAGAAACTCTTATTTCGTAAAACGGACTGAAACTAACCATCTGCGCTTGAGCTGCGAGCCCAGATGCCTCCTTGATGACAATAGGAGCGCATGATCAAAGCAGCACTGAGAGGCATTCGGCGACGACGGCCCTGAGTTCGTCGACCATCTTCTGCAATCGAAAATCTTACCTTCGCCCTGACAGCACTTGCAATCCATCCTCTGTGACGTCATTCCAAGCCCTTTTCGTCCCAACGTCGCTTCAACTAACGCAATGGATTAGCTGGATAACCAGTTGCTAGGCTTTCACTAAGAAAGTGAGTGCGGTTTTCCGCCGCTGCCTTCCCCAATCGTCACTTAATCAGCCGGGTCACAAAGACGCATTTTGTGTTTGCGGGGCGTCGGTGCGATAGGGTCGACACGCTACGCGGCTGGTTCAAAAACCGGTGATCACCCCTTCTGGATCAAGCATATGAACCTCGTCCCTGGCGCGGGTTAGTCCGACATATTGCTGCATAATTTCGGGAGAAATGCTTTGGCGAAGCGGGCCGACGAGATGCTGCCGGAACGCCGTCCGCCAGCCGAAATGGTGTACTTCGCCTCTAGCAACCGGCGCGTTGTCTTGATGCACTCGACCGCCTCGCGCATGGCAGCTGACACTTTTGGTCGAAGAGTAAATCTCGACGATGCTCGCCATGGATTCCAGATCGAACACAGTGCCGCGAGGCCCTTTGTTATTCGCTCGCGTCTCGAAACCGGAGTAACCTGCTGCGCTGGAATGCAGTCGGCCGGTCGATCACGTTTGCGATGCTCCTCCCTCAGTCCCGCCGCTAGATCGGCCCCTCCGATCGGGGCCGCGGCCTCCCTCAGAGACGCGGGCCTTTAATTGTGATACGTCCCACCTGAAACGCCGCGCGGCTTTCCTTGACTCGTCGCATCCGTAGACAGGACCCGACTTGGTGCTGATCCACGCCCGCGGATGTCGTTATGCCAACGGCACTTCAAGGCAGTGATAGATCGCCAGTTCGAAGGGATGGGCTGACGGGACTGATCGAGCTGCCCAATGAATCCTACCTGCCGTACCGGCATTCTAGCGCGTGGGCGATCCGCTCGCAGAGCAGCTCACCCGTGCGGATGTCCACGTGTAGACGGAGCCGGTCTCCTTGCGCATTGACCAGCGTAATCACAACGCCGCGATCGGTGTAATCGGCGAGATCTAAAGCGTCGATGACCATGAAGTCCGGCGTTTCGTGTGCCGCCGCACGAGGATCGTTCACGGGCCTGTCCTGGGCATCAGCGTTGACCATCAATGGGCGGCTTGTCGGGCAGACCAAGTCTTAGACGCTGAGCCTCTGCAAAGTTCTCTGCGGATGCGTTCGTCTTGAACACACTCCGCGCCACCGCGCCGTTTTCAACGATTTGCACGGTCCACTGGCCTTCGACGTATTTGACGCGCACATCGTTCGGCTCACCCGTAACCATTGTCATCCCCCTGTACCGGATCATCGATGAGTGCCATGCAGTTGGTGTGGCGGCGTCACGCATTGAAAGCAGGTCATTGGCTACGATCCGCACCTTGTGCACGCCGGCCGTGTCACACCCCTCAGTCACAAAAGCGCTTCGACCTCTGCTGCAGCTACCTGGAGCTGGCGCGTAGGTTTGCAATTGCTGCGTCACGAGGCGAGCCGTTGCAGAATGGGCAGTGCACGAGTCAGTACGCCGCCCCCGGAATAAAGCAGCGGGTCTGCAGAGACCCGCCGCAAAACGCTTAGTGCGCCTTGACAGCCGCGTGGGTCTCGTCGAGCGCCTTGCCGAAACGGCCGAGCATGTCCTCGATCTGGCCCCGCTGGATGACGAGCGGCGGGCAGAAGGCCGCGGTGTCGCCGAGGCAACGTAGAATCAGCCCGTTGTCCTGACACCGCTCCGTAAGCATCGCGCCGACCTTGCCCGGGGCGTCGAAGCCCGCTTTGGTGGCCTTGTCCGCCACCATTTCGACGCCGGCGATCAGACCGACGCCGCGGACCTCACCGACAAGCGGGTGATCGGCGAACTTACGCAGACCGCCCTGCAGCACCGGCGCGAGTTCAGCGGTATGTCCGACCAGATCCCGCTCCTCGATGATGTCGAGGTTCTCTAGCGCGACGGCGGCGGCCACGGGATGCCCGCCACCGGTAATGCCGTGCACGAACGAGCCGATACGGGCGGAGTTGTCGGCAATGTGCTGGTACAGTTCATCGCTGATGACGATGGCCGACAGTGGCAGATAGGCGGACGTCAGTTGCTTGGACAGCACCATGATGTCGGGCTGGATGCCGTAAGTCTGCGAGCCGAACATCTGCCCCGTCCTGCCGAAACCCGTTATCACCTCATCGGCAATGACGAGAATATCGTATTTGCGGCAAACTTCCTGGACCTTCGACCAATAGGTCTCCGGCGGAACGATGACGCCGCCGGCGCCCATCACCGGCTCGCCGATAAAGGCGGCGACGGTTTCCGGCCCCTCGCGCAGGATCAGCGCTTCCAGGTCGGCTGCCAGCCGATCGGCGAATGCGATTTCGCTCTCGCCTTCATGGCTGAACCGGTAATGATGCGGGCAGGTCGTGTGCAGTATGTTGGCAATCGGCAGGTCGAAGTCGCGATGGTTCAGCGGGATGCCGGTCAGGCTTCCTGACGCAACGGTCACGCCATGGTATGCCTTGAACCGCGAGATGATCTTCTTCTTTTCAGGGCGGCCGCGGGCATTGTTGTAGTACCAGACCAGCTTGACGACCGTGTCGTTGGCCTCTGAGCCGGAATTGGTGAACATCACCTTGGCCGAGGGGATGATTGACATCTTTGCCAGGCGCTCTGCCAAGTCGATCGACGGCACATGCGCCTTGTGCGTGAAAGTGTGGTAGTAGGACAGCTTCTTCATTTGCCTCGAAGAGGCTTCAACAAGGCGCTGCTCGCCGAAACCGACGGCAACGCACCAGAGGCCGGCCAGCGTTTCTATGTATTTGTTGCCCGCATCGTCGTAGACGTAGATGCCTTCGCCGCGCTCGATGATCAGTGGCCCGACAGTCTCATGTCGGCGCGCATTGGTGTTGGGGTGGAACTGGTAGGCGACATCGCGGGCAGCCGCCGAATTCGGCGCAAGAGTGGCTTTCATCATCTATTCCTTCAGCAGTAATCGTCGCTCTTTGTAAGCAAAACGACAGGCGTTTACGCGGTGCCAGAAACGTCTTTAGCCGCTCGGTTAGGCAGCTCAGCGCGCGGCGAGCTCGCTCGCCGGGATTCCGTAAACGTCCGTGGCCTGCTCCCCGGTGATATAGCCGTCGAGCACATCTTCAATCACGCGGGAACGATCCCGTTCCTCAACAGGGCCCCAGCCGCCGCCCGCTGGGGACGTGATCTTAATCCGGTCGCCCGGGACGATCGGCACGTTCGAGAACTTGCTCGGCGAGGGCTTGTTGAAGGCCTGCGTGATCGTCAGCCATTCGTCCGAACCGGACCGGCTGATAAACAGTTCGGCTTTGCCGCCCGACTTGCCGCCGTGGATGCCCCAGGGGGCCATCTTCTGCCGATCGCTCATGTAGCTAAACGTCATCGGGGTGTCGGTACACCGGACTGTCTTTGACAGCGACAGGCCGCCGCGGAACTTCCCGAGCCCCCCCGAGCCGTCGACGAGCTTGAACTCCTCGACATGCCAGGGAAAGCGGAACTCGAACACTTCGACGGGAATGTGCGGGCAGTTGCCATTGATCCCGCCGACCGCGTCATTGCCGTCGGCGAAGCTGCGACCGCCCCAGCCGACTGGCGTGAGGTCGTAGCAGCAGAAGAACTCGCCGGTCTGCTTGTCGGCTCCGCCGAACAGGAAGTTGCTATGCGTTGCACCGTCCGTCGCCGCCGACCGGTCCTTAAGGGCGGGAGCCAACGCACCCATGATGACGTTGGCCATGCGCGGATGCGTCTCAGTGTTGCCGCCGACCGAAGGTCCGGGGAAGTTGACATTCACCACCGTCCCCGGCGGTGCCAGGACGCGGATCGGACGGAAGCAGCCAGAGTTTTTTGGGATCGTATGATCCGTCAGCTGCAGCACGGCATTGTAGGCGGCGCCCCAGGCGACGCCGAGGGTGGCATTGATCGGCCCCTTAGCCTGCTGAGCGGAGCCATGATAGTCGACGATGAGATCCGTCCCTTTGACGAGCACCTCGGCGCGGATTTTGTAGGGGCGGTCCTCGATGCCGTCGTCTTCCATGTAGTCCTCGAAGGCGTAGCGACCGTCGGGGATCTTGGCGATCTCCGCGCGCATGCGGCGTTCCGAATAGTCGAGCAACTCGCCAACGGTCTCCCGGAACCTCTCGACGCCATGCTTGCGGACCAGATCGATCAGGCGGCGTTCGCCGAGATCGATCGCTGCGATGAGCGCCCGGAAGTCGCCGTAATTGTAGCGGGGCGTGCGGACATTGGCGAGAAGAAGACGCCAGATGTCGTCGACGTCCTTGCCGGCCTTTTTGATCTTCACGGGCGGGACGCGGAGGCCTTCATGGAAGACTTCCGTCGCCTCGCCGGCGAAGCCGGCGGGAGACATGCCGCCGATCTCGACCACGTGGCCGATCGCGACCGAGAACCCGATCAACTGGCCGTCGACGAACACCGGCTTGAAGAAGGTGTGTTCCGGCGTGTGCAGACCGCCCCGGTAGGGATCGTTATGGAGGATGACGTCTCCCTCCTCGAGATCGTCGACTGAAATCTCGTGAACGCACGAGCGCAGCAGCAAGGGCATGCCGCCGATCATCGCCGGGCAGAAGTCGCCGGTGGCAATGAGATCTCCCGAGGGCAGCGCCAGCCCGCAGGTGAAGTCCAGCGATTCACTGAACACTGTGGAGTACGCCGTGCGCATGAGGGTGACACCCATATCGCGGCAGATGGAGACAAGAATGCCTCCGACGATATTCAACGAAACCATATCCATTTGATTGCTCCTTCGGCTGGTGTCAGGCCGAGATCAGTAGGTTGCCGTAGCGGTCGACGTTCAGCGTCTTGTCCGGATCGAGCACCGTGACCGAGGCGTTTTCCTCGACGAGCGCGGGCCCGGTGAAGGTGTGACCGCAGCGCAGGTCGTCGCGGGAATAGACCGGCGTTTCGCGCCAGCCGCCTTCGAACCAGACGGGACGGCGCGACTTCGGCTGCGCCGGTCCGTCGGCATCGGCGATCGTCGGGAACACGAGTTCACCCGTCCTCGCAGTGCCGGTGACCAGGAAGTTGACGATTTCCATGTGGTCGTCGAGGCGGAAGCCGAAACGCTCGTCGTGCTGGTCGTGAAAGGCCTTCAGAAGGGTGGCGACGTCGGCTTCGTTGAAGTCGTCGCTGTCGACCGGCACAGCGAGTTCGTGGTTTTGCCCGAGATAGCGCATCTCGACGCTGCGGGAGATCGTCACCTCGTGATGGCCCTGCGATGCCAGTTCCGCGCGGCATTCGCCGACCAGAGCGGCCATTGCCCGGGCGGCGCGTTCGCGGTCGAGGAAGCGCGAGTTCAGCTGAACAGTGCGGTGCCGGTCGACGCGGGCGTCCGCCATGGTAAAGCCGAAGGCAGAGAACTGGCCGGGGAAGTTCGGCACCAGGCCCTTCGGGATCGAGGCGTCGGACATTAGGTCGCTGATGTGCGGAGGACCGGCGCCGCCGAAGGCGACCAGCACGAAGTCGCGCGGATCGAGACCCTGTTCGGTGAGCACCGTGTGCAGAGCTCCGACCATGTTGTTGTTGGCGATCCGTACGATGGAGAGCGCCGCTTCTTCAACCGAGCAGCCGAGGAACTCGGCGATCGAGCTGATACTGGTCCGCGCCGCTTGCGCATCAAGGGCCATGGTACCACCGAGGAAGTTGCTGGCACTTATGCGGCCTAGCACGACGTTGGCGTCGGTGACGGTCGGAAGCTTGCCGTCGCGGCCGTAGCAGGCCGGGCCGGGATTGGCGCCGGCGCTCTCCGGGCCGACGACGAGCATACCGCCGGAATCGATGCGGGCGATCGAGCCACCGCCTGCACCGATCGTGCGAATGTCGATCATCGGCACCTGTACAGGACGGCCCCACTCGATCTCAAAGTCGGTCGTGAATTTCTCGGCACCGTTGACGACGGTCGAAACGTCCGTCGAGGTTCCGCCCATGTCGAGCGTCACCAAGTTGGGCAGGCCGAGCAACTTAGCCGTCTGCTTGGCGGCGATGACGCCGCCAGTTGGACCGGAAACCGCGATCTGGATCGGGCTTTCGACTGCGGCTTCGAGGCTCATCTCGCCGCCATTGGAGCGCATCATGACGATCTTGGCGCCGACGCCTTCCTCCATCAGTTGGCGGCGCATCGAGCCAATCTGGCGCTTGACCACTGGTTTGACGAAAGCGTCGCAGATCGTCGTCGACGAGCGGAAATGCTCCTTCCACTTTGGCAGTACCTCGTAGGAGATCGAGACGGGGAGGTCCGGCGCCAGCTCCTTGAAGATTTCCTTGATTCGAATCTCGTGGTCGGGGCTAACGTAGGAATGCATCAGCATGACGGCTACGGCCTCGACCTCGCCCTCGGAGACGATCCGTTCGACCAGCGCGCGGACCTGATCCTCGTCGAGTTCGCGGATCACTTCGCCAGACGGGCCGATGCGCTCGTCGACTTCGTAGGCGTGGCGCCGTTTGAGGAACGGCTTTGGTTTGACCCAGCTGAGATCATAGTGGCGCATACGGTTGCCGCGGGCGATGAAGGGGATATCGCGGAAGCCGGTCGTCGTCACATAGGCGACCACGGCGCCCTTGCCTTCGAGCAGCGCGTTGGTGGCAACGGTTGTGCCGAGGCGGATCGCCGAGATGTCGTCGATCTCGCCGAAGGCCCGCAGCCCTGTCATAATCCCCTCGATCGGATCATGCGGGGTCGACAGATTCTTCCAGGCCTTCAAAGCCCGGTTTGACTCGTCGTAGGCGACGAAGTCCGTGAAGGTCCCACCGATATCTATTCCCAAACGATAACGCATTGTTACTTCCTCGGCATGTTGGTCTCGTGACCAGGCCAGCGGCCCAGCTGCTCTTTTATGTCTAGTAGGAGGTCCCCGCGCCCTGCGGCGCACGCTGACTATGACTTCGTGTCCCCGAACGGAGCTCGATCGCTGGTTCTCGTGTTGCACTAGTCCCTTTGAACGGCGCGGGCGGAAAGTTGTGCGGGCTCAGCCGATATGGTCCGACCCGAAACCGACATCCAGATTTCTCGGCCGCCAGTGACGCCCTTCGGACGAAACACCATGATCAGTGCCATCAGCAAACCCAGGCCGAGTTCCTGACTTCCTTGCGGAAGCGCGAAGCTCGTGCCGGCGAGTGAGACGCCGCGCTCGAGAAAGCGCAGCACTTCGATCACCGCCGTGACGACAAGCACCCCGGCCAGCGCGCCTGTCAACGACGACATCCCGCCGACCACCAGCATCGCCAGAGTTAGGAACGACATGTTGAGATAGAAGCTGTCGACGCTGAGGATTCCAAGGAAGTGTGCGTATAGTCCACCGCTAGCGCCAACTACAGCTGCGCTGAGGACAAAGGCCACCAGACGTGTACTGACTGTGCTGACGCCCGAGGCTTTCGCCGCCACTTCATCATCGCGCGAGGCGCGCAGCATCAGCCCGAAGCGGGAGATTTGGAACAGGTAGGCGACGACGATTGCCAGCGCGGCGAAAGCAAAGCCGATCCAGGGGCCGACGGTCGTGGGAATACCGATGATCGAACTCACGCCGGCGGTGACGGAATCCCAATTCGAATAGATACTGTTAACGATCATCAGGAAAGCGAAGGTCGCGATGGCTGCTGCAGCCCCCGTCAAGCGCATGATCGCCGCGCCGAACACCAGTGCAACGACAGCGGGCAGGAGGATGGCGCCGCCAATCGCCACAAGGAACGGATACTGCCCCTGTTGCAGCGAGTCGGGCAGCCCGGTCAGCATGATGCGCTTGAAGGTGGGCTCCGCGGTCGCCCAGCCGGCGGCGTAGGCCCCAATGCACATGAAGCCGATGTGGCCGAAGGAGATGATGCCGGAATTGCTGATGAAGATGTAGAGCCCGACAACGGTGACGATCCGGATCATCATCTCGGTGATCGCGACCTGAATGTTGTCGCTGCCAAGCAGGACACCGACGACGGTCACCACGGCGAGCCCGCCGATCAGCAATAGCGGCAACTGGTGGCGGGCAAGAACTTGGGGCAGCGATTTCATAACAATGCCCTTCACACGCGTTCAACGGTGTTCTTGGCCGGGATCAGGCCGGATGGTCGGACCAGGAGGACCAGGATGACGAAGGCGAAGGCGAAGGCGTCGCGGAACGCGCGCAGATCTGCCGGCAGGTAGGCCTGCAGCATGGTGACGACGAGACCGACGAGGAAGCCGCCAACAACCGCACCAACGAGATTGCCCATCCCGCCGATCACCACCGCGACGAAGGCGAACAAGGCGAGCGGGACACCGAGCGTGTGGCTGAGCGATCCGGACTGCGTTACATAAAGCAGCGACACCGCCGCGGCGAGAATGCCGCTGATCGCGAAAGCCATGCCGATCACCAGATTGCCGCGGACGCCAAGATACTGTGCCATGCGGAAGTCCTCGGCAGCGGCACGCATCTGGACGCCGTAGGATGTCCTGCGCAGGAACAGCGTCACTGCCGTCATCAGGACCAGCGTGACGGCGAGCGTCACGAGCTGCAGCGTGGGCACGCGCAGATCGCCGATCATCACCTGGCCGTTCATGCCGGCCCACAGGTTGATCGCCTTGGGGCGCGAGCCATAGACCATGAGGATACCGCTCTGGATGATGTAGCTGACGGCAAACGAGGCGATCATCAGAGTCGGCGAGGATGCGCGGCGCAGCGGCCGGAAAATCAGCACGTCGGTGGCGAGCGCTGCGATGACGACGACGAGGCAGATCACCGGAACCAAGGCGGTCCAGTGCCAAGAGCCGATCAGCAGTCTTGCCGCCATGTCGGCCGACGGTACGATCAGCGCGTACGCGCCGACGGTGATCATGTCGCCATGGGCGAAGTTGATCAGGCGCAGGATGCCGAAAAGCAATCCGATGCCGAGCGCCACCAGGGCATAGATGCTGCCGAGGCTGAGGGCATCGATAAGATTCTGCAGCAGTTCAATCACGGTGCCGCCTCGTCTGCCACATGCGAGTCCGAGAAGCCGAAATATGCCTTGCGAATAGCCTCGCCGTCCTTGAGATCCGCGGTCGCTCCGGTCAACTGCATCTGTCCGCCGCGGAGGACGTAGATACGGTCAGCACACTTCAGGACGCGATTGGAACTCTGTTCGTTGATCAGCAGCGTTAGGCCGTCCTCGCGACGCAGGCTGCCGAGGAAGTCGTAGATCCGGTCGATGATCTGCGGCGCGAGCCCGAGGGATGGCTCATCGACCAACAGGATGCGCGGGCGCGTCATCACCGCACGGGCGATCGCCAGCATCTGCTGCTCGCCGCCCGACAGGCGGCCGGCTGGATAGGTGCGGCGTTCTTCGAGGCAAGGGAAATGAGCGAACAGCCTCTTCATGTCGCTCGCCGCCGCGCGGCGGTCGCTGCGGACGTAGCTGCCGATCTGTAGATTTTCCTCGACGGTCAGCGAACCGAAGATGTGACGTCCTTCCGGGACCAGCGAGAAGCCGAGCCGGCTGATCTCCTCGGGGCGACGGCCAGTAATACGCGCGCCTGCGAGGCGAACCGCACCTTTGATGGGGACGACACCACCGGCGATCGTAGCGAGGGTCGTAGATTTCCCCGCGCCGTTCGGCCCGACGATGCAGACGCACTCGCCCTCCTCGACTTTCAGCGATACGCCGCGCAGTGCGGCTAGTGCGCCGAAACGGACGTGGATGTCGTCGACTTCGAGAAGCGCGGACATCAGGCCTCCAATCCGAGATAGGCGGCCATTACCTTTTCGTGGCGCTGGATCGCCTGCGGCGTGCCTTCCGCCAGCGTCTTGCCGCCGTCAAGGACGTGAACGCGACCACTGACGCCCATGACCATCTTCATGTTGTGTTCGATCAGCAGCACGCCGCAGCCGAATGTCGTCGGCACTGCGATAATGAGCGCCATAAGGTCCTCGCATTCCGCATCAGACATGCCTGCTGCCGGCTCGTCCATCAGCACGAAGGCCGGCGACAGCATGAGCGCGCGCACGATGCTGAGGCGACGCTGGTCTGTGTAGGGAAGAATGCCGGCCGGGGAGGATCCCTTGTCGGCCATACCGATCCAGTGCAGCAGCGCCATCGCTTCGCTGGCCGATTTGCGGCGCGAAAGGCCTAGTGCTACTCCGGTCACCTCAGCGTTCTCCAGAACCGACATGTCGCCGAATAGCCGGCCCGCCTGAAAGGTGCGGGCAATGCCGCGACGGCGAAACTGCGCCGGCGACCAGCCTGCGGTGCTGTCACCGCCCAGGAAAACGGTGCCTTCGGTCGGCCGTTGGAAGCCGGTGAGGCAGTTGACCAGCGTGGTCTTGCCAGCGCCGTTCGGCCCGATCAGGCCGAGGATCTCGCCGCGGCGCAGCGACAGACTGACCTGCGATATCGCCGCCAGACCATCGAAGCGCACCGTCAGACGATCTGCGTTCAGCTCGGTCGCGCCGGGAGAATGGCCGGCGGGCGGTCGCGTTCGCTCTTGGACAGTTGCGCTCATCTCGGGCTTGGATCTCTTTTGAGTGGCGCACGTCGGATCACCGGAAGGCAATCCGACGCCTTTGTTGCTGCCAGGTGCCTATTCGGCTTTCAGACGATAGAGCACCGCGTCCGGGATCGGCGCCGAGATCCGCCATTCCTCGACGGCGGTCTGCTTGCCGTCCTGATAGGAAGTGATCGTTAGCGGGATCTGCGTCTGGATGTGCACCTTGTCGGTGAACGTGCGTGGCCCGAAGATCGTCGGGGCGTCCGTGTAGGTATTCATCACGTCGACTACGGCCGACCCTTCGGTCGTGCCAGCCGTCTCGACCGCCTTGGCCCAAAGCTGCAGCCAGGCGTAGATCGGATAGGCGTACTGGGTGGTCGGCGCAGCGCCGTACTTCGCCGCATAGGCGGCCGTGAGTTTGTTCACCTCGGCGCGCGGATCGTCAACGGTCAATGCCTGGACCGGCACATAGAAGTCCTTCAGATCCGGAACCGCGCTGATCCAGTAGGTGCCGTCCATCGAGGTCCCGTTGAGGATAGGGATGTCGATCCCGGCCGCTCGGATCTGCCGGATAGCGCTGGCGGCCCCCGGCGTCGTCGAGCAAAGCATCAGATGGTCGGCGCCCTGGTCGCGAACGGCGTTCGCCAAGCGGGTGACCTGCGAGCTGATCGTCGCATCGGCGTTCTTGAACACGTCTTTACCGACAACTTCGCCACCCGCGTTGGTAAAGGCCCACTCGTAGCCCAAGCACAGCGACTTGTTGTATTCAATCGCTTCGTCGATGAGCTGATAGCCCTTGCGCAGACCCTTCTTGGCGTAGCCCCACTCACCAGAGGTAGCGCCTTCAAGCGTCCCGGCGGTCGTGGCGCTGAACGACAAGGGGCCAACGCCTAGAATGCCGGCCTTAGGATCGGCGGCACCCAAGGACACCGACACGACACCGGCCTTCTGGGCCTGCAGCGCGGCTGGCGCACCATAGTCGTAGTCGGCGGAATAGATCAGGAGGTCGGCGCCTTCCTGGATCATCGCATTGCCTGCCTTGGCGCCTTCGACGCGATCCGTCTTGGTGTCTGCGGTCTTCACTTCGATCTGCTGGCCGAGCAAGCCGCCCTTGGCGTTCGTCTGCTCGATCCAGAGCTGCGCCATCTTGGTTGCTTCGGAATCGTAGGCTTCCATCCAGCCGGAGAACGCGACGGCGAAGCCGATCGTCAGCTTGTCGTCCTGGGCGTGGGAAACGCCACCGAACCCGGCAATCATCGTTCCGCACATCAGTGCGGCGATCGTCAGTTTTGCTTTCATAGATCCCCCCTATTTGTTGCTACGGCGAGTTCCCGGCGTCCCCCGCCCCTCTATCTCCAAACCACGGCGCCGGCCTGCGGTTAGATTTCGCTCTCGACCTGGACTGGTCTCACGGAGCTTTGGAAATGTGGCAGCAACGGTTTCTAAGACGATGCTACCTTGCTCCGCTCCTCGCGATCGCTTGCCCAGTCAACACACCAGTCCGAGCAGTACACAACGCCACTTATGTCGACCTTTGCCGCCTGCTGGGCCTTATCGTCGTGGAACAGTAGAACACCACAGTTGTGGCACTTGATGTATGCCTCGATGTAAAGCCTATTCTGCGCGAATTTCATCGCATCAACTCCCGGTGCATTTAGCTTGTCAGGCGAGTTCACGCCGTAAGGCAGGCGGCAATACTCCTCGGAAGCGCACACGGCGCCCATCCCCAAGGCCTCTGAAGCAACTATCGTCCGCCGCTATATGAGGACAGCATTTCCGACATGTCAACAGGAATTGTCGGCAATTTCTATTTGACGTTCGACATTTATTATCCCATTGTCGACTTTAGAAGCGCAATTGAGGACTCTTAAGAAAAGATGGATCCCACCTTTCCTAGTGGCGGCGAATGGCAGCGGTCTGAGAGCTGCGCGGGCTATGGGGTCATCGGCCGGGGTGCACTGCGCCCTGCAATCCGGCTGCCGGAAACCGGCGGCCTGATGATGTTATTGCCCAACCATGGAACCCGCCGGCTCATCTTCGAAGAGGCGCTCGCCCCGTTCGATACCGGCGCCGGGCTTGTGTATACAGACGGGCGCCGCGGCCCCCGGCATGCCAGCGACGAGACGGTGAGCGAATTGCAGCGCCTGCAACTAGTAATGGTCGAGTTCCTTCGCTTCCGTCGCCACAACTTCGATGACTTCGCCCGACGCGCGCGACGGCCCAAAAGCCGGACGCGCCTTTAAGCGGCACTCATGATCGGCAAGCAGCGCATGCTCGGTACGCTGTCGCTCTATCCGAGTCGAATACCAGCAGAACACAGAAGAACACTGGGAATTCCCATGACAATCCATAACCGTGCCAAACAGAAGCTGCTTGCGGGACAGCTGTCGCTTGGGATCGGCCTCCGGCAGGCCCGAACGGTCGATATCGCCCGCATCGCCCGCTCCTGCGATTACGACTGGCTGTTCATCGACATGGAGCATAATTCCATGGATCAAGACACTGCGGCGCAGATCTGCGTCGCGGCGCTCGACGTTGGAATCACGCCGCTGGTGCGCGTGCCAGGTCATGAGCACTTCCACGCGTCACGACTGCTAGATACGGGCGCTCTCGGCATCGTCGCGCCGCACGTCAACAACCGCGCCGAAGCGGAGCGGCTGGTGTCCAACTGCCTGTTCCCGCCTGCCGGCAAGCGCTCCATTCCCGGTGGAATGCCGCAGGTGCAGTTCCAGCCCGTGCCGATCACCGAGCTCGTCACATTGATCAATACCGGCACGCTGATCGTCGCCATGATCGAGACGCCGGAGGGACTCGAGAATGTCGACGCAATCGCCGCCCTCGAAGGTATCGACGTGCTGCTGATGGGCGGCAACGACATGGCCGCCGAGCTCGGCATCCACGGTCAATTCACCCACCCGCGCATGCGCCAAGCTTTTGCGACGATTGCCACTGCCTGCCACCGCCACGGCAAGTTTCCGGGCGTCGGCGGAATCTACGATCACGACATCATGGCCGAATACATTGCCGCCGGCGCGCGTTTCATTCTCAGCGGATCGGACCTGAGCTTCATGATGACGGGTGCGAAGGCCCGCTCTTCCTACCTTCGCTCGTTGCAGCACGCGGGCGGGGAAGAGGTGCTCCCCTAGACCACCCCCTCCCAAGACGTCTACCGGAACCCCGCCAACGGGCAAGGCTGTCACAGAGTTGCCCGACATCCATTCGCAGATACACGAGAAACGCCATGAGCTCAGGACCGGTCATTTTGCAGCGCGACGATCTCGCCCCATATCTCGACGCGGAGCAGTTCGAGTTCCGCGAGTCGGTGCACAAGTTCCTGACCAAGCATGCACCGCCCGACTATGTGCGCGAATGCGACGAGCATAAGCGCTTTCCCGCCGAGGCGATCAACGGCATGGCTGAACAGGGCTGGTTCGCCGTCACCCTGCCGGAGGAGTATGGCGGCGTCGGCGGCTTCCTCGACATGGCGGCGATGCTGGAAGTGATCGGCTATCACAGCATCGCACTCGCCCGCTATTGGAACATGAACGTAAACATGGTCGGCGGCGCGCTGGCGCGCTTCGCCTCCGACAAGATCAAGCAGTCGGTCCTACCGCAGCTGGCAGAGGGGAAGACGTTTTTTTCCTTCGCACTCAGCGAGAACGGCTCCGGTTCTGACGCGGCGAGCCTAAAGACGTCAGCGCATCGCGACGGCGAGGACTTCGTCATTCGCGGCACCAAGATGTGGATCACTGGCGCGCTGCAGGCAGACTACGTCCTTACGGCGTGCCGTACCTCGACGCAAGGCAAGCCCCATGACGGCATCAGCCTACTGCTCGTGCCGCGCACGGCAGCCGGCCTCACCATCAACCCGATCGACATGGTCGGCGGCCATGCCATCCGCACCTGCGAGGTCGTCTTCGACGATGTCCGCGTGTCGGCTTCGATGCTGGTCGGCGAATTGCACAAGGGCTGGCGGCAGTTGAGTACCGTTCTCGCCAAGGAGCGGGTAGCGCTTGCGGCGATGTGCACCGGAGCGGCGCAGGCGGCCTTCGACCTGGCGCAGGAGTATGCGATGAACCGCAAGCAGTTCGGACAGAGGATCGTCGATTTCCAAGCTATCTCGCACAAGCTCGTCAATGCGCAGACCAACATCGATGCCGCGCGCCTTCTGACGTTCCGCTCGGCGAAGCTGCTCCAGGATGGCAAGCCGTGCAGCGCCCAGGCATCCCAGGCAAAGTTCTTTGCCTCGGACGCCTATGTGCAGACCTCGCTGGAAGGTCTACAGGTGATGGGCGCCAACGGCTACTGCATGGAATATCCGATGCAGCGGCACTTTCGCGAAAGCAAACTCTTCCAGATTTTCGGCGGTACCAACGAGATTCAGCGCAACATCGTCGCGCGCGATCTGTTCGCCTGACAAATTCAAAACGAACAATGATTCAGAGCGAGTCCCCAATGTCGAATCATCCAATAGACATCATCCGTGTCAGAACCGACGTCGTTGTCGTTGGTGGCGGCGGCGCCGCCTCGCGCGCCGCACTGTCGGCCCGCAAGGCTGGCGCCGACGTGCGCCTTGTTGCCAAGGCGCCGCTCAAGACCGGCGGTAGCACAGTCCACGGCGCCAGTGAGATCATGAGCATGGGCGCCTCAGGGTTCGGCGACCGGCGCGACAGTTCCGAACTCCACTATGAAGACACGATGCGCGCCGGCAAGGGCTTCATTGACCCCGAGCTCGTGCGTGTGCTTGCCGAGGACGCACCAGAGCGGATCCGCGACCTCATCGAGCTCGGCGTCCATTTCGATCGTACCGCCGCACCGGTGCAGGCGGAACACGTGACGGACTACAAGCTGATCCGCAGCGATTTTGGATCCTACGCACGGGCGCTGGGCGTTTCCGGCCGCACCGGCTTCGCCTTTGTCGATGCGATCACTGCCGAGTTGGTGCGCTGCGGCGTCCAGGTCGACGCGCCGGTCATGCTGGTCGACCTGGTGCGCAACGGCGACGGCGAAGCGGCCGGGATCATTGGCTACGACCCCCAACGACGCGCCTTGATCCACTATGAGGCCGCTTCGGTGATCCTCGGCACCGGTGGCATCCACGGCGCCTTCGAGCAGCAGGTTTCGACGCCGGAGATGACCGGCGACGGCCAAGCGATCTGCCTGCGGCACGGCGCCGAACTCGTGAACCTCGAGTTCCATCAGTTTGGCCCGGCTCTCATCCGTCCCTATGTGCAGCTGTTCAGCAAGTCCTGCTTCATGCTGCACCCGAAGATCACCAATTCCGACGGCGACGAGTTCATCCCGTCCTACCTGCCCGACTCGGTTAGCCTCGACGAGGTCTACGAGGAAAAGGTCTTCCCTTTCACGACGACCAACGTGTCGCGATACATTGACATCGCCATGGCGCGCGAGATCGAGGCCGGCCGAGGCTCGGCGAACGGTGCCGTCTACTTCTCCTTCGCCCACGTGCCGGCGGAGCGTATTAACGCCGTTATCCCCAACACGGCCAAGTGGATGCGTGAACGTGGCCTCGACGTTTCCAGGCAACAATTCGAGGTCGGCATTGCATTCCAGTGCATGAACGGTGGTGTGCGCATGATCAACAGCGACGCCGAAAGCACGATCCCCGGGCTCTTTGTCATCGGCGAGCTTGCCGGCGGCGTGCGCGGGCCTGACCGGCCGGGCGGCAATTCTCTCGCCGAAGGTCAGGTTTTCGGCCACCGTGCCGGGACGGCGGCGGCCCGCCGCGCAGCTTCGAACATGCCCGGCGATGCGGTCACCGTAGGCGCGACGCTTGCCATGATCGGCGAAGCGCTTTCCGCCTCCGGCTCGACGCTCGGCCTCGAAGAGATCGAGGCGGCGATGCGCCAGGCGATGCAGCGGCGCTGCTTGGTCGAGAAGGACGAGCGCGGCCTGCTGACGGCGCTCGATTGTGTGCGCTCGGCGCGCGACACACTCGATTCGGTGGCTTTGACGCCTGACACGCTTCTGAAGGGGCTCGGGCTGCGGAACATGACGGAGGCGAGCGAGGCGGTGCTGCTGGCGTGCCTGGAACGGCGCGAGACGCGCAGCGGCCATTTTCGCTCCGACTATCCCGGGACGGACGACGAACACTTTCTGCGCTGCTTCGTATGGCGGCGGCAAGGCAACGAATTGGTGAAGTCGGACCTGACCTACTGAGCCTGCCCGAGCCGCGGCCGATCACATTGTGGAGTAGCCTTATGACTGCGCAGCCCCTGCCCTTGTCGGGCATCCGTATCCTCGATCTCACCATGATGACGGCGGGGCCTGTCGGCACGATGATGCTGGGCGACCTAGGCGCCGACGTCATCAAGGTCGAGGAGATCCAGGACGGCGAGCTATCCCGCAACATGGGCACCGTATTCGTCGCCGGCGAGAGCAGCATGTTCCTCTCGCAGAACCGCAACAAGCGAAGCATCCGGCTCGACCTGAAGAAGCCGGAGGGGCGCGCGGCGTTTCTGCGCATGGCGGAATCGGTCGACGTCATCACCGAGAACTTCCGTCCTGGGACGGTCGGGCGGTTGGGGATCGGCTATGAGGCGGTGCGGGCGATCAATCCCGGGGTGATCTATGCGAGCGTGTCGGCCTTCGGCCAGACTGGGCCGTATGCGCATCTCCCCGCCAACGACCCGGTCGTGCAGGCGCTCAGCGGCCTTATGGCGCTGACGGGCGAGGCCGACGGTGCGCCGGTGCGCATCGGCACGCCCTACCCCGACTTCGGCGCAGCCGCGCTTCTGGCCTTCGGCGTCTCGGCCGCGCTCCTACACCGCGAACGCACCGGCGAGGGCCAGCGGATCGAACTGTCACTGCTTAACGGCGCGATCTTCAGTTCGATACCGCGCGACGGCGAAACGCTGCGACTCGGTTCGGCACCACCGCGCATGGGCAGCGCGCACCCGACTTTCGTCCCCTACAGGAACTACCGCGGCGCCGACGGCTCCTACTTCTTCCTCGCCTGCTTCACCGAAAAATTCTGGCAGGCGCTGTGCAAGGCGCTCGCACGGCCGGACCTCGCCGCCGAACCCCGATACGCAAGCAACGTCGAACGCTGCGCCAATCGCGCCGCGCTCGATGCCGAACTGGATGCGATCTTCGCCAGGCGTCCGACCGCCGACTGGCTCCGCGTCTTTGCCGACAACAATGTCCCCGCGGCGCCGATCCAGGACCTGTACCAGACGCTCCGCGATGACCCGCAGGTGGCGCACAATAAGACGGTCGTTGGGGTCGAGCACCCGACCGCCGGGACCGTGGAGATGCTGGCGCTGCCGATCACGTTCGGCGGCACCCCGGCGAGCTACCGCCGCGCCGCGCCGCGCCTAGGCGAGCACACCTCTGAGATTCTCAACGAGTTCGGCTTTACGGCGGCCGACATCGATGGCCTCATGGCGGCCGGCGTCGTCGCTGGATTGAACACCGAGAAAGCCCGATAGCAACATATCTGGCGGTGGGGCTACGCAAGCCGGCATCGGCCTTTAACATCGATCTGGCGGGCGCCCCTCAGCGCCCGCACGGATGGTCAGCGGTGCTGCAGCGGCGCTTGGCGTGGTTGCCGGACCTTCGCCTGCTCAGACCAGCACGCTCGTCTTTCCAGATCGGAAGTATCCACACCGGCTATGATGCGCCGTTTCAAGTCCGCAGGTGGACGGGAAAGCAGCCAGCGCCAGAACGCAACGGAATCGGTGATGCCACCGACCTGTCGGTCCAAGCCCTCACGAAGGTATCGAGCGTCGAAGAACCGGCGCCGCAACTGATGCATATTAGCTGGCAAACGAACGCATGAGTACTGAGTTCGCCACCGGTTGAGCATGTGGGGGCAAACCTGAGCAGTTGAGGAGCGGGTTAACGCGTCGAAACAAACACTGCCAAAGCCCACGGCTGCCATCTGAAAGACAAATATCGGTCCAACCAGAAAGGGTTTGAATACCCGCGCGTGCATCTGCAACACCGCTCCAGGTCGTCTTTGATTCGCAATCAACTTGGTGAGGAAGGTGTGCATGAGCAACCTGTCCCTCGTATTTGCATGGGCCCTAAGCGTAGAAAATAGAAAATACCCCGAACAGAGCTGAAGTAGATATCAGAGCCATAGCAATTGCCAACAGGTCCTTCTCCAAGTTTGGGCTGCAGTCATTAAACTTGATATCGACCTCATCTTTCATTTTAGTGTTTCCGCTGGCTGCACGGCCCAAAACTTTCCCTCAAATCTCACTTCCATGAATGATAATCGGTCAAACGACCACAAGCGATCATTGGCTCAAATCCGGCTAAATCTGGGAGATGAACTTCCTCTGCATGTAGGCCTCGAGACCTTCGATACCCCCTTCGTGGCCCATGCCACTGTCCCTGACCCCACCAAACGGCGTCTCGGCATGGGAGATCGCAAGATGATTGACGCCTATCATTCCAGCCTCGATGCCGTTCGACAGGCGCGTCGCCGACGCGGTGGACTGCGTAAAGACATACGCCGCCAGACCGTATTTCAAACCGTTCGCCCGGCTGAGCAACTCATCCAGATCGGCAAATGGCGCTACGGGGGCGATGGGCCCGAAGGGCTCATTGTTCATGATCAATGCGTCACCGGGCACGTCGGAGATGACTGTCGGCTCAAAGAAGAAGCCCCTGTTGCCCGTATGCTGACCCCCGCATTGGAGTATTCCGCCTTTTTCGACCGCGTCTTCGAGGAACGTGTTCATGGCCGACAACCGACGTTCGTTTGCGACGGGGCCCATGGTGCTGTCGCCGGCCATCCCGTCCCCCGTTTTCAGGTCTCGTGCGGCGCCCACAAATGCATCCAGAAAGCGCTCTTGCACATCCTGATGCACAAAGAAGCGGCTTGGTGAGATACAGACTTGACCGGCGTTCCGGAACTTTGCCGCGGCGGTGAGTCTGGCCGCCTGTTCGACGTCGGCATCGGCGCAAACTACGACCGGCGCGTGCCCGCCAAGCTCCAGCGTGACACGCTTCAACCCGTCGGCAGCGAGCCTGGCCAGATGCTTGCCGATCCCGACTGAGCCGGTGAAGGAGACCTTGCGAATGATCTCGGACGCGATGAGATGCCGGGAAACAATATCGGGAACCCCGAACACAACGTTCAGCGTGCCCTTGGGAAGGCCTGCGTCCTCCAGGGCCAGCGCGAGTTCCAGCGCGGTGGCAGGTGTTTCCTCAGAAGGTTTTAGAATGCATGAGCAGCCTGCGGCGAGGGCCGCCGCGACTTTTCGGGCAGGCGCCACGGCAGGAAAGTTCCAAGGCGAAAAAGCTGCGACGGGCCCAACCGGCTCCAGAACCACAAACTGGCGCGTCCTGGCGTCCCGGCTCGGAATAACCCGGCCATACGATCGCCGGCATTCTTCAGCGAACCAGTCGAAAATTTCCGCGCTGGCCAGAACCTCCGAACGGGCTTCCGCGAGCACTTTCCCTTGTTCCAGGGTAAGCAGTGAGGCGATGCGATCGACCCGTTCACGGATCAGATCGGCAGCGCGCCGAAGGACGCGTCCCCGCTCCACCGGCGATACCGTGCGCCAGGTAGCAAACGCGGTGCTCGCGGACTGGAGCGCCAGATCCAGCTCGGCCGGCGTTGCAAGCGGCAGTTTGCCAAGGCTTTCCCCGATTGCCGGGTTAATGACATCGATCGTATCGGAGCCTTCAATCCACTCGCCATCTATGTACAATTTCAGATCACGATACATCTAAATGCCCCTGCAAACTTGCCGAAAATACTTCACAAACATCGGACTCGCGCCGTCTCGTCCAGCGCCCTCTCCGAATGCGTCAGACACCTGGATCGTCTCGCCTTCAGTTTCCCTCAGTATCGACTGTCAAAGAATCCGCAGGAATGGCATCAAGCATCCGTTGCTTTCCAGCAAGAACATGCTGCTCGAACGCCTGCGCTGCCTTTTCAGGATTTCTTTCTTTGAGTGCGTCGATAATTTTTCCGTGCTCTCGCACTGAGGCTTCTATCTGTCCTCCGCTCTGCAGGTTATGCAGTCGGAAGGTCTGCAGGCCGTTCGAAATCATCTCGTGAAAAGCAATAAGGCGAATGTTACGTGTATACTTCATCAACATGTCATGAAATTGAGCGTTTATCAGATAGTATTTGTCGGACTCGAAATTGTCCTTTGCTGCGACCATTTCGAGGTGGAGTGTTTCGAGTTCCGTCAGCTGGGAAGCGGTGATGTGGTTACAAAGAAGCCGCCCCGCCGTCCTGGCGAGGCCAGCATGGACGTCGAAAAGACCAAGCGCCTCGCCCAAGCCGATGCGCCGAACAAAAACCCCCCGGTTCTGGATTATCGTGACTAAGCCGGCCTGCTCCAGACGTCGTACTGCTTCTCTTAACGCGGTGCGGCTGACGCCCCATTTTCGAGCCAGTTCATTTTCGTTCAGCTTGCGGCCAGCAGGGGCGCCCCCGGTTAAAATAAGATCGAGCAGCAGCTTTTCGATCGCGAAAACCAGCGTCGGACCAGCATCCCGATCAATGGGGTTCACGCTTTCCGCCGGTCCCGCAATCACAACGTTTCTGTTTTCCATTTAGCCCCCCAAAAAATGATGCCGAAGGCGGGCGCATAGTGCGCAACTGGGATCAACTGTTGCACGTATGACGGCATTCGTCCAGAGTTTGCAGACAAAAGAATGTAATTGCCGACAATTTGTATGGATATGACGACAATCTCTACTGCTCCATCGTGTCGCCAGGTGCTTTTGGAATGAACGCTTCGACGTCCGAAGCGGACGTTCGGAAAAGCGGAACTCAAGAGGAAAGACATTCAAAATGGCGAAAGTTGAGCAATGGGCCTCGTAGACGAGCTATCGGCACTCGAAGCGATCGATATTCTCCTTTCCGAAGAGCTGACCCTGCGCGAGAACAGTCGCATAAAGACGGCGTTGCGGATGGGTCGGCTGGCAACCATCAAAACGCTCGTCGGCTTCGATTTCACTTTCCAGCCCTCCCTCGATCGCGATCGGATCTTCACGCTCGCGCAACTGGGTTTCGTCGAAAGGCACGAGGCCGTCAATTTCCTCGGGCCGCCGGGAACCGGCAAAAGTCATGTCGCCGTGGCGCTCGGCGTCGAGGCTGTCAAAGCAGGCAAGAGCGTCTACTTCTGTACGCTTGCCGACCTCATCGCAGCGATATCCAGGGCCGAGCGCGAGGGACGGCTGCAGGAATCCGCTTCTTCTGCAGGCCAGGTCTGCTGATCGTCGACGAGATCGGTTATCTCCCGGTCATCGCCGGCGGCGGCAACCTGTTCTTCCAGCTCGTCAACGCCCGCTACGAGAGAGGGGCAATGATCCTGACGTCCAATCGCGGCTTTGCAGAATGGGGAGATGTTTTTGGAGACGCCGTGGTCGCCACCGCGCTTCTCGACAGGCTTTTGCATCATGCGGTCGTCGTTCAGATCGAAGGATACATGCCGAATTGATGCCTGAGCACGTCCGTCCTTCGCTCCACCATCACGCCCACGAGGGCGGCCGCCGAAAAACGCCCAATTCTCCATGCCCTCCGAGACGGCATAATTGGGGAATTTTACTTCGGCACTTTTGGGGAAATTTCACCCGGCATTGACAGATGAATGGCGACAATGCGGCGCTTTGCGGCCTCGCAGCATTTTGGCTGCACACCAGTTCGATGGACGGTAAAGACTTCGGTAACGTCCGCTCCCCGACACGTACGACCGGATTGTGCGCTCATCCCGTGCGCCTCAACCAAAGGCAGCAATTCTGCATAACGTAAAGCTTGGGCGATGACCACTACACGTTGACCAGACTGCCCGGGTCCGTCACCCGCCCAGTCCTGAAATTCGCGTGCGATAACGGCTGGCCGGGAAAGACCCTGTGCATATACGCTTCATAGGGCATCCGCACGAGATCGTAGGAATGATGGAACGCCTCTTCGGCCTCGCCGGATGCAATGGCGTCGGCGACGCCGCGGTGCAGATAGAGGCCTCGCGAGAATTCCTGCGGCGGGTCGGTCGTCTCATTGATCTGTAGCCTAAGCATGTGGCTGACCAGCGTGCCCAAATAGTGCGCCAAATGGTTTTGCGAGGCCGAAAAGATCGCGGTGTGGAAGGCGATATCGCATTCGATGGCCGCGGAGCGAGAGCCGCCCTCCTGCAGGCGGTCGTTGGCGGCGATCAGTTCGTCGCACAGTACGGAGATATTGCGCCTCGCATCGGCCGGTGCGCGCAGCGCCGCCTGATAAGAGGCCATCGGCTCGAACGTCAATCGGAATTCGAGGAAATCCCGTACATATTTTTCATGCCCGCCCGCTTGCCAGATCCAGTCCAGGACGTCGATATCCATCAGGTTCCATAAGGCCGGCGGCAGGACGCGCACGCCCACCTTTTGCTGCGGCTGCAACATGCCCTTCTGTGAAAGAACGCGTATCGCCTCGCGGATGACCGTGCGGCTGGCGCCAAGCATCAGGCAAAGCTCGGGCTCGCGCGGCAGCATCCCGGTGGCGGAATATCTGCCCGACGCGATCCCGGTGCCGATCTGGTCGAGCACGTGGGCAAAAAGCGACGGTTTGCGACTCATGCGCATTGGGCGTGGTCTCCTGGTCACGCAGCCTACCGCAATCGAGAGCGGTCGTCGCTTGACTCATGAAGCATATTGTAATCTTTTATCGATGTGGGCAATTTCTGGGGCATTTTTTGGGGACGGTTACCGGAGTTTCTCCCGGTACTTCTGGTCGGCTTCCAGACCACGTTGATCGTTGCGGTCGCCAGCTTCATCATCGCCATGGCCGCCGGCCTGCTGCTGGTGATGGCACGCCTGTCGCAGAACCGCGCCGTCTCAGTCCTAGCTAGTACCTATATCGAGTTCACCCGGGGCACTCCGGCGCTCACCCAGCTTTTCATCATCTATTTCGGCCTCGCCCAGCTCGGCGTGCCGCTGCCGGGCATCGTTGCGGCGATCGCCGGCCTCGGGCTCAACGGCGCTGCCTATGTCGCCGAAATCTTCAGGGCGGGGCTCCTAGCGGTGCCCGACGGCCAGCGCCAGGCGGCGCTTTCTCTCGGGTTGACACCCTTGCAGACGTTCTTCCACGTCCGCGTGCCGCAGGCGATTCGGCTGATGGCGCCGCCCTTCTGCAACTATGCGATCCAGCTTCTCAAGGACACCTCGCTCGCCTCGGTAGTGGCCGCGCCGGAGGTGATGTTCCGCGCCCGCGCCCTCGTGATGGAGACCTATCTCTCCATGCAGATCTACGTGCTCGTCGGCATCATATATCTCTGCATTTCCATCCCGCTCGCCATCCTGGCGTCGCGTCTCCAGCGCCGCACCGGCGAGATCGCCATGCGGAGCGCATCGGCATGAACGATATGCTGGCAAAATTCGCCTCCTGGACGCCCGAATTAATCGTGGCGGCGCAGCAGACGCTGTTCCTGACACTCAGTTCCTTTGTTGGCGCGGCGCTTCTGGCATTGCCGGTATGCGCCCTGAAGATGAGTCGCGTCGCCGCGCTAAGGGGACTGGCGACCAGCTATGTCGAGATCGCCCGCGGCCTGCCGGTGCTGGTCATCCTGTTCATCATCTATTTCGGGCTGCCGGACGTTTTCCCGGCATTCCGGTGGAGCTCCATGAGCTGCGCGATCCTCGGATTCTCGCTGCAGGGCAGCGCGCTGCTCGCCGAAATCTACCGCGCCGGCATCAATGCGGTCGACCGCGGAGAGAAAGAGGCCTGCAAGGCACTTGGCCTCACCCCCTGGCAGGCCCTGCGCTACGTCACCGGTCCGCAGGCATTCCGCATCGGCCTGCTGCCGATGGGCAACTACCTCGTCGGCCTGCTCAAGGACACGTCGATCGCGTCGATCATCGCAGCACCCGAACTCATGCTGCGCGCGAAGGACCTTTCTTCGTCAAGCTTCATGCCGATGCCGGTCTACGTCTACGTCTCGCTCATCTACCTGCTGCTCAGTCTTCCGCTCTCGCAGGGCTTGCGCCTTCTCGAGAGCAAGCGAGTTCGCCAATAACAAGAACAACACTTGCAGCTTCACGGACAATGACAAGAGGGTGAACATGTCACACACGAAGAACTATCTCAAAGCGCTCCGCAGGTTTGGGGTGGCGCTCGGCTTCGCCGGCGCGGCCACAATGGCTTTCGCGGCAGGATCCGCGCACGCCCAGCAGGTCGAAACGCTCGTTCCGGGCACCTTGACGGTCGGCATGCTCGGCGACATGCCGATGACCGGTATCAAGGACGGCGAGGTCATCGGCACCGACGGCGACCTGATCGTCAAGATCGCAAAAACGCTTGGCCTGAAGGTCGAGCCGAAGTCGCTCGACTGGAACTCGCTCATCCAGGCGACGACACAGGGTCAGGTTGACGTCCTGATCGGCTCGGTGGGCTGGACGGAGGAGCGCTCCAAGGTGATGCTCCTTTCGGACCCGGTCTACTATTTCGGCACCTTCCTCATCCAGAAGAAGGAAAACAGCTGGACAAAGTTCGGCGACATGAAGGGCAAAGTCGTCGGCACGGTCACCGGCTTCACGCTGGTTCCCGAGCTAAAGACGGTTGAAGGCATCGGCGAGGTCAAACTCTACGACACGCAGGATGGCGTCATGCGTGACGTGGTCGCCGGCCGCCTCGACATGGGTATCCTCGATCCCGCGCTCGTCGAGTACGCGATCAAGCAGCACCCTGAATGGGGAATCCACCAGCTCGCGGTGGAGCCCGAAGCCGTCAAATTCCCGATCATGTCAAAGAAGTATCACTCGATCTTCGCTTCACCGATGACGCGCAAGCCGCTGGCCGATGCGATCAACGCCGAGATCGCCAAGCTCTGGGCTAATTGCAGCAACGTCAAGTCGATGGCGGCTTTCGGTCTCGGTGCAAAGTCCTGGTTCGAGCCGCCAATGCCTGACTATCGCGGCGGCATAGACCGTCCCGCCGGCTGGGCAGCTCCGGTCGCTCCGGACAGCTGCTTCCAGTAGCGGCCTCGTTCCGGGATACTAGGCTCGGAACATCGCTCGGGCCGGCCCCCGCCCATTGCGGCGGTTGGCAAGAACAAGCGGGGTGGCGGCAAGCCGCCGCCCCGCTCCCGAAACGGCGGACATTGACCAATGCCCATCCTGAACGTTCAAAACCTCCACAAGTCTTTCGGACTGCTGAAAGTCCTCGATGACGTCAGCTTCTCGGTCGAAAAGGGCCAGAAGATCGCGATCATCGGGCCGAGCGGTTCGGGCAAGACGACGGTGCTGCGCTGTATAAATTTCCTCGAGCGCCCCACCGGCGGCGTCATCGAAATCGACGGCCAGCGCTTCGGCGTGCGCGGCAGCGGTGCGAACGAACGTTTCGAGAGCGACGCCGCGCTTGCCAAGCGGCGCGCCGATATCGGTTTCGTCTTCCAACGCTTCAACCTGTTCTCGCACCTGACCGCGCTCGGCAACGTGGCGCTGGCGCCGCGGCTGGTGCGCGGCGTATCGCGCGGCGAGGCCGAGGAGCTCGGTAGTCGCATGCTCGCTCGCGTCGGGCTGAGCGGCAAGGAGAATGTCTTTCCCGACTCGCTGTCCGGCGGTCAGCAGCAGCGCGTGGCGATTGCCCGCGTGCTCGCCATGCAGCCCAAGCTGATCCTGTTCGACGAGGCGACCTCGGCGCTCGATCCGGAACTTGTCGGCGAAGTGCTTAGCGTCATGCGAAATCTTGCCGAGGAGGGCATGACCATGCTGATCGTCACCCACGAAATCCGCTTCGCCGCGGAGGTCGCTGACCGCATCCTGTTCATGGACGCCGGCCGCATTGTCGCCGACGGGCCGCCGCGACAGGTACTCTTCGACGAGCCCACGGAGCGGATGCGCCTCTTCCTCCGCTCGCTCTCCGGCGACGTGGTCTTCGGGCCGGGTGCGCAGGCATGAAGATCGCCGCCGTCGAGTTCATCCCGGTCTCCATCCCCTACAAACATGCGGAAATCAGTTCACGCGTGGCACGTGGCGGTGTCACTGATGTTGTCGTCAAGATGCTTAGCGACGACGGCCGCAGCGGCTGGGGCGAGTGCTGCAGCGGCGCCGATACGCTTTCGATCCTGGCCGCTGCTCAGGCGATGACGCCGTTCCTCATCGGCAAGGATCCGCGCGACAGCCAGCTCATCCGCCGTAACGTCTATGGCCCCGGCCTTTGGGACTACCGCGTCCAGACCGGCAATTTCGCCTATGCCGGCCTCGACATGGCGATGCAGGATCTCGCCGCGCAGGCCGCAGGCTTGCCGCTCTGGCGCCTGCTCGGCGGCCGTGGTTCGGCCGAGACGCCGGATTACTTCTGCTATCTGGCACGCGGCGACGAAGGCGATCTGACGCGCCAGTGCGAGGAAGCCGTGGCCCAGGGCTACCACTATTTCTATCTCAAGGTAGGGGTCGATCCCATCGAGGATGTCGCGATGCTCGCGACGGTGCGCGCGGCGATCGGACCGTCGCGCAAGCTGCGCATCGATGCCAATGAGGCCTGGAGTGTGCCGCTCGCCGCGAAGCTCATCGCGCGCTGGGACCAGGAATTCGACCTCGATTTCGTCGAGGGCCCGATCCGCGCTCGGCCGGTAGCGGCGATGGCCAAACTGCGCCAGCGCCTGACCACATCCCTCTGCGCCAATGAGGGCCTCGGCAGCGAGACCGAAGTGCTGGAGATGATCACCGCCGATGCGGCCGACGTGCTGTGTTTCTCCAGCTACTGGGTCGGCGGCCTGCAATCCTTCCTCACCCTGTCGCGAACTGCCGGCCTCGCCGGCATCAAGGTATGCAAGCACACCCATGGCGAGCTCGGCATCGCGGCCGTCGCCCACCATCACGCCTTGCTCGCACTCGGCAACAGCGTTGGTGGGCACCAGCAGACCGCCTCGGTGATGGCCGACGATATTCTGGCGGTCGATCTCCCGATCCGCACCTCGCCGCATTGGGGCGAGATCGAGGCTCCCGGCCTAGGTATCGAGATCGACGCCGGCAAGCTCGCCTTCTACCACCAGCGCTTCGTCGGCGACGGCCAGTTCCTGCCCTGGGCCGCGACAAGCGAAGCGCCGCACGGCCACGCCGCAGCCTGACTGCTTCACCCACCCAATGCAACCAACCACCAAGGAGAAGAACCATGCGTAAAGTCATCAAGACCCACCTGCCCAACGAGTCTGCCCCGATCGAATGGGCTGCCATGGGCGGCGACTATCTCTACACGGCGCACGTCCCGATCCGCGAGGACGGCACCTTCGAGTCCGGCGACATCACGGCCCAGACGACGCTAACGATGGAAAACCTCAAGCGCACCGTCGAAGCCGCCGGCGGCACGCTCGACGACGTCACCCAGGTGCTGATCTACCTGCCGAGCAAGGAAGACTTCCAGGGCATGAACGCGGTCTACCGTACCTATTTCAACAAGCCTTACCCAAACCGCGCCACCGTCGTGGCGGGCCTGATGATCGAAGGCGCCAAGATCGAGATCGTCGCCCACGCCCACATCACCAAGAGCTGAGTCATGCCCGACGCCATTGTCATCGGCGCCGGCGTCATCGGCAGCACCACCGCGCTTTATCTGGCGCGGGAGGGGCTGTCGGTAACGGTCGTCGAAAGCTGGGAGCAGTCAGGACTGGGAACAAGCTTCGCCAATGGCGGGCTGGTCACGCCGAGCACGGCGCTTCCCTGGTGTTCGCCTGCGGTTCCCGGCCTGCTGCTGCGATGGCTCGGCCGAGAGGACGCGCCCTTACTGCTGCGCCCCTCCGCCATTCCCAGGCTGGGTATCTGGGGGGCGAAATTCCTGGCCAATTGCCGGTCCTCAAAATACCTCGCATCGTCTCGGCAGATGACCCGCTTCGCCCGCGAAAGTCTCGAAGAGACGGAGGGCCTGCTGGCGCAGAAGTCCGTCGATTTCAGCCTTGGGCATGGCGGCCTCCTAGAACTCTTCCGGGGCGAAGACGGGGTCAAGGCGCGCGACACCTACGCCAATTTTCTTGAAGCCCTTGACGTACGCGTGGAACGTCGCGACGGCGCCGAATGCGTTGCACTGGAGCCGCATCTGGCCGCCATCGCGCCGACGATCCGCGCCGGCTTGCTGCTGCCGGACGACGCTTGGGGCGACGCCCGCGCGTTTACCCGCGCAGTCGAGACAGCGGCGCGAGGCCTTGGCGTCGAGTTTCTGTTCGGCACCGATGTGCAGGGCATAGACATCGAGGCCGGCAAGATCGCCGGCATTCGCACCAGCGCCGGGCCGATCAAAACGCCGGTCGTCGTCGTCTGCGCCGGGCCGGGCGCCAAGCAGATCGTCAAGCCTTACGGCATCCATCTGCCGATCGAGCCGGTGAAGGGCTATTCCATCTCGCTGATGAAATCAGACTTAGGCTTCCTGCCGAAACGCCCGATCGTCGACGACATCGCGAGGCTCGGCGTGACCCCGATGAGTGACCATCTGCGTATTGCCGGCACCGTCGAGTTCGATGGCTACAATAAGACGGTCCGCCCCGGCCGAATCAACAATTTGATCAAGGCCTTCAACGGTCTCTTCCCCAATGTCGAACTGCCTGCGGATTACACGCCATGGTGCGGCCATAGGCCGATGTCGGCGGATGGCAAGCCGATCGTCGACGCCACCTCGGTCTCGGGCCTTTACATCAACACTGGCCACGGTGCGCTCGGCTGGACGCTGGCTTGCGGCTCGGCCAAGATGATCACCAACGTCGTGCTAAGACGGCCGTCCACCGACGCGTCCGCCTTCCGACTGGATCGTCCCTTCTGGTAGCCAGTGGAGGAAACTTCGTTCTGTGACGAAATGTCGGAGCGCGCGGGCAAAGCGACCAATTCGGCGGTTTCGGGCCTACGTTCAAGGCAAACAAACTATCGATCCAGTCGCTACCTCGTCTGCCTGATTGCACCGTCGCGGCTAGCTGTCGGTGGCCGGAAAATTAAGCGCTTTGACCAACATGCGGCTTTAAGGTGCTTGCTCGTCTAGATGTTCGAATGTCCGCTTCTGAGAGACTGCCACTATAGATAAACGGCCGACTTCAGGCGCAAAGCGGTCATTGAGCTCTATTGACAGCTTCGGGTCAAGACGAGAAGTCCGCGGTGACGCCGCCGGCATTTCTCCTCAGGTCTCTATCGACGGGGTCGCGGGTGCAACAATCTGTTGCACAACTCTGCTATCTGTAACGCCCATGCCTGACCCGAACTTCCTCACCCCTGAAGAAGTCATCGCTCGCTATCTCGGACAGGTAAGCGAAGGGACTCTTCGAAACTGGCGTTGCATGCGCATCGCCATCGTTCCTCAAGATCGGCAAAGCAATCCTCAGGATCTCTCGCTGCGATCGATCCCGGTCATTCTTGTCACCGCAAAAGCCGACACGCGCGATGTGGTCGAGGGGCTGGACGCCGGGGGGGATGACTATTTGACAAAGCCCTTCGAGCACCAGGCGCTGTTGGCGCGGGTGCGCTCGATGCTGCGCCAGAAGGCGCTTCACGATGCCGTCGCAAGCCAGGCCCAACGCCTTCAGGATCAAGCCGTGCAGCTTTCCGATTGGAACCGCTCGCTCGAGCAGACCCTGGCGGAGCAGGTGATCGAGATCGAGCGAATGGGCCGGCTCCGGCGTTTCCTGCCCGAGCAGGTCGCCGACCTCATCCTTGCAGCGGGAAATGGCGACACGCTTCTGCAAAGTCACCGTCGCGAGGTGACCGTCGTTTTCTGCGATCTACGCGGCTTTACAGCCTTCGCCGAGACTGCCGAACCTGAGGAGGTGATGGCGGTTCTTGGCGAATACCACGCCTGCCTTGGTGAACAAATCGTCCGCCACGAGGGAACTCTTGAGCGATTCGTCGGCGACGGTATCGTCGTGGTTTTCAACGATCCACTGCCCTGCGCCGACCATACGGAGAGAGCCGTCCGCATGGCTACGGCGATGCGTGATGCGATTGACGAGCATTCAGAGCAATGGCGCAAGCGCGATCACTTACTCGGCTTCGGAATCGGCATCGCCCGAGGCCATGCAACCATCGGGCGGATCGGTTTCGATCAGCGCGCCGATTATGCAGTGATAGGCACAGTGTCGAACCACGCCGCCCGATTATGCGAGGAAGCCCGGCCACGCCAGATTCTCGTCAGCCAGCGGGTCGTTGGTGCCGTCGAATCACTGGTTGAGTCCGTCGCCGTTGGCGAACTGACGCTGAAGGGTTTTCGCCGACCGATGCCTGCCTATGAAATTGTGCGGTGGATCGGTCGGCCAAGCTAGCGTTGGATGCACGCTGGTCTCTTTCGCACGACACGGCCCATCGAACCGTCGGCGCAAAGCAGCCAAGCCACCGACCGATCTCGAAATCGCCGCAACGGGGAGAAAGCGGTCGTTCCGCAAGTAACAACCAATGGCCGCCTCTGGCGCAACGCGCCTTCTCGCCTGTTCGCGCCCGGATTTCCGCTTTTGGGATGCGGCTATGGCCTGCTCAACGACCGACATTGGTGAAGGGTTTCGGGTGCCGGCAGGCGTACGAAAGCCTCTCATGCAGGAACCCGCGGGCCACGAGGGTGGCTATGGGGATTT
>NZ_JAMYMR010000052.1:0-34459 GCF_040318635.1 Mesorhizobium sp. M1066 | reverse complement strand
GGCATCGCGAACCTCCCGGCGCAAAGCACGCCAAACTGTTCGCGATGTCCTCGCACACCTGTTCGCGATCTCTCCGGTCCAAACATAGGGGAGTAGGGGAGTAGGGTGTGTGTTCCGCAGGTACAATCTGCCCCTACTGCCTTATTCCCCTACTCCCCTAGAGCAATCAAATGCCTTCACCGGCAAGTTCCTCCGAAATCGTGCCGACCTGGTCCTGGGCGCTGCGCATCATTGGATAGATGGCCAGCACCTTTTGCCAGGCCTCGAGCGCCGATTGCTTGTGGCCGGTCAACGCCATGATCTGCGCCAGGCCGGACAGCGCACCGAAATGGCGCGGCTCGAGCTGCAGCGTATGGTCGATGTCGGACATCGACTTGCCGTAGTTCTTCATCATGAAATGGACGGTGGCACGCCGGTTCCAGCCTTCGGCATAGGTCGGCTGCAAAGTCACCACCTGGTCGAGGAAATCGAGCGCGACGTCGAACTTCTGGCCCTCGACGGCTTTTTGCGACCATTGCATCATCAGATCGATCGAGGCGCTGCCGGATTGCGACCACTCGCTCCAGATGTTGCCGGCGATGCGCTCCGCCGCCTTTTCGTTGCGCTCGCGTTTCAGATCGCTGAACAGCTGGTCGAGGCGGGCTTGTTTCGTCGTTGCGGCGGGCGGGGCGTCCTGAGTGGCCGGCGGCGCGACAGCATCATCCGCCCATGCCGGGCCATAAATGGCGCCGGAAACAAGCAGAGATGTCAAAAATGCAAAAAGAATCCGCATCGCCGGACTCTAGTCCCGGGCGGCGGAACGTCAAACTGAATTTGGCGTGAAAGGCCGGCAGGCGGCAACAAGCATCAAATGGGCGGAGGCAACAGCCTCCTGCCCGAAAGCTCAGCCCTGGCGTGCCTTGTAGCGCGGGGCGGTCTTGTTGATGATATAGACGCGGCCCTTGCGGCGAACCAGCTGGTTGTCGCGGTGACGCGCCTTCAGCGCCTTAAGCGAATTCTTGATCTTCATGGTCTTGCCTGTCGGTGTGGACCCGGTCCGGGTCGAAATTTTAAGGCGCGCCAGAAGACGCGCCTTTGAACTGTGGGTGGCTCATAAACGAGGAGCCTTGTCCCTGTCAACCGCAAGCGTGCTCCATTGCGGCTGTGAATCATCCCTGTCATCAATTATCCGCCATGTCGGCCTGGCGCCTTGCGCGGCCCTGGGCCGGCTGGGATGATGCGGTCGCCGTGAAGTGATTTGGAGAGAACCATGCGCCGAATGTTCCTGTCCGCCTGCCTTGTCCTGCTGGCGGGAGCCTCGGTTGCGCGCGCGCAGGAATGCGACCGCAGCGACGACAGCCAGCAGATGATGAACATCTGTGCCGGCGAAGACTATCAGGCCGCCGACGCTAGGCTCAACAAGGCCTATCAAAACCTCACCAGCTCGGATGATGCCGGCGGCAAGAGATTGCTGCAGGTGGCGCAACGCGCCTGGATCACTTTTCGCGATGCCGAGTGCGCGCATTCCACTGCCGCCAGCGAAGGCGGATCAATCCATTCGATGGAAGTCTCGCAATGCCTGACCAGATTGACCAATGATCGCGTCAAGCAACTCGCTGCCGCGGCCAATTGCGAGGAAGGCGATGTCAGTTGCGCCACTCCAGGCGAGGACGAGAGCGACGACGTGCAGTAGGCAACCTTATGAGGCGCGACGGCTGATCCGAGTGAAATGGCCCATCTTGCGGCCGGGCCGCGCTTCGGCCTTGCCGTAGAGATGCAGCATCAGATCGGGCTCGGCGAGAAGCTCAGGGACGCGCAGCACATCGTCGCCGATCAGGTTCTCCATCACGCAGTCGGAGTGGCGGTCCGGGCTGCCGAGCGGCAGGCCGGCGATGGCGCGGATATGCTGCTCGAACTGCGAAACGATACAGGCGGCTTCCGTCCAATGGCCGGAATTGTGCACGCGCGGCGCGATCTCGTTGGCCAGCAGCGAGCCGTTGGCAAGCACGAAGAACTCGACGCCGATGACGCCGACATAGTTCAGCGCCGACAGGATCTTCGATGCGGCCGTTCGAGCTGCTTGCGCCGTCTCCGGCATAATGGCGGCCGGCAAGGCCGATGTGTGGAGAATGCCGTTGCGATGGATATTCTCGGCCGGATCGTAGGCGACGATCGCACCGTCCAGCCCACGCGCCGCGATCACCGATATCTCGCGCTCGAACGGCACGAAGGACTCCAGGATCAGCGGCACATTGCCCATCGCCTCGCAGGTGCCGGCGAAGCCCCCGGCTTCCATGTTGCGGAAGACGCGCTGGCCCTTGCCGTCATAGCCCATGCGGCGCGTCTTCAGGATGCCGCTGCCGTCGAACGCCTTCAGCGCCGTCGTCAGTTGGTCATCATTGTCGACGGCGTGGAAATTCGCGGTGGCGATGCCGATGCCGTTGAGGAATGTCTTTTCGCTCACCCGGTCCTGCGCCACTTCCAGCGCGCGCGCAGGCGGATAGACCGGAACCTTGGCGGCCAGCGCGCTGGCGGCCGCGACCGGAACGTTCTCGAACTCGTAGGTGACGACGGAACTCGACGCTGCCAGTTCGGTAAGGGCAGCCTTGTCGTCATAGGCGGCTGTTATCTGACGGTTGGCGACCTGCGCGGCGGGGCAGTCCGCTTGCGGCTCCAGCACCACGGTGCGGTAGCCGAGGCGGGCGGCTGATATCGCCAGCATGCGGCCGAGCTGGCCGCCGCCAATGATGCCGATCGTCGATCCGGCGGGCAGGCTCACGGCGTATCCGTCGGTTCGGCAGCGACCTTGGCGGTCTGCGCGGCGCGCCAGGCATCGAGACGGAAGGCAAGGCTGTCATCGTTCAGCGCCAGCACGGCAGCGGCCAGAAGGGCTGCGTTGGCGGCGCCGGCCTTGCCGATGGCCAGCGTTCCCACCGGAATGCCGGCCGGCATCTGGACAATGGACAGCAGCGAATCCTGCCCGGAAAGCGCTTTCGATTCCACCGGCACGCCGAACACCGGCAACGGCGTCATCGCCGCCGTCATGCCAGGCAGGTGCGCCGCACCGCCGGCGCCGGCTATGATTACCTGATAACCCGCTGCCTTGGCGCCCTTGGCGAAATCATAGAGCCGGTCCGGCGTGCGATGCGCGGAGATGATCAGCCGCTTGTGCGGGATGCCGAGTGCTTCCAGCGTTTCGGCGGCATGGCGCATCGTCGCCCAGTCGGACTGGCTGCCCATGATGATGGCGACGTCGGCGCGTTGATCGTCCAAGTCCGTGTTCCCCGGCGACAAAGGCGCGCCTTAGCGGAATTCGCGCCAAGCCGCAAGGATAGGCGGCCGCCGCGGCTCTTTGGCAAAGTTGAATCAGGCCATCAGATGCCGTTGCGCTCGGCCTCCGGCGTAGAGACAAGCAAGGCCGAAGCCGCGTTGGCGGCGGTGATGGCCGCCCGCATGGTCTGCCCACGGGCAAGCCCCGCGGCCAGCGCGCCAACGAATTCATCGCCGGCGCCATGCGTGCTGGCGACCTTGACCGGGACGGCCGGCAGCGCGAAGGCCTCGCCGGTCCGGTCGCAACAGGCGACGCCCTCGCCGCCCGCCGTGACAATTGCCACCGGATAGAGATCGGCCAGCAGCCGTGCGGCTTGCGCGGCCCCGTCCAGCGTCTCGACCACTGCTGTGCCAGCCAGGAATTCCGCCTCGATCGCGTTGACCACCAATATGTCGACCAGGGCGATCAACTCGTCGGAGAGTTTGCGCGCGGGGCCCGCGTTGAGCACGACGCGGCCGCCCCGTGCTTTGACGGCGCGTGCAGCGGCAATGTTGGCGGCTTCCGGCACTTCGTTCTGCAGCAGGAGCACCGCCGTCTGTCCCACCACATCGGAAGCAGAGGCAATGTCGGCATGGCCCAGTGTCAGATTGCTGCCCGAGACGATCACCGCGCCATAGTCGCCGCCTGCGTCGAAGATCGCCACGCTCATGCCGGAGCCGGCACCAGCGGCCACCCGCACGAAGCGGCGGTCGACCTTGGCGCGATCGAGATTGGCCAGCAACGCCCGCCCGAAGTCATCGCCGCCGACGGCGCCGATCATCGCCGCGCGCACACCGGCCCGCGCCGCCGAGACAGCCTGGTTGCCGCCCTTGCCGCCGCATTTCGGATGCCAGGCATGGCCGGTCACCGTCTCGCCCTTGCGCGGGCGATCGGGCGCGTCGACCATGATGTCATAATGCAGGCTGCCGAACACGGTGACCAGCGGCGTTGTCGTCATGAGCCCCGGTCTTTTCGTTTCGATGTCACCGCCGACATGGTGCGGCCGAGATTGCGCTCAGCCGCCTGATAGTCGCGTTGCGCCACCGCGACGAACAACGCGTCGAGGATGTTGAGCTGGGCAATGCGGGCCGCCGCATTTTCGCCCATCAGCGGCGAACCCTGCGCGGTTGAGCACAGAACGATGTCGGCGACGGCGGCCAGCGGCGAGTTGTCGTAATTGGTGATGGCCAGCGTGCGGGCACCGTTCTTGCGGGCCAGCTGGATGGCGTCGATGACGGCCGACGTGTTGCCCGAATGCGAGAAGCCGACGGCGATGTCGTCGCCGCCGAGCAGCGAGGCCGACATCAGCATCATATGCGAATCGTCATAGACCGATGCGCGGATGCCGATGCGCAGAAACTTGTGCGAGACATCGCGGGCGATCTGCGCCGAGCCGCCGACGCCATAGAAATCCCGGTTCTTGGCACGGAAGAGCAGCTCGGCGGCGCGGTCGAAATCCTCGATGTCGAGGATTGCCAGCGTTTCCTCCAGCGCCTGGATGGAGGTGCGGAACACCTTCTGCACGATCTCGGCCGAACTGTCGTCGGATGACAGTTCCTGGTGCATCTCGGCGGTCGGCAGGCGACTGTATTCATAGACGGCGGTGCGGAAGTCGCGATAGCCGGAAAAGCCGAGCTTCTTGGCGATCTTGACCACCATCGCCTCGGACACGCCGGACTCTTCGGCGATCTGCTTCAGCGGAATGCTCTCATCGAAGCCGCGCCGGCCGAAGACGGTTTCCACCACCTTCGCCTCCAACGGGGTGAGATGCGGCATCATCATGCGGATGCGCGGTCCTACCGCTTTCAGGTCCAGCCCGCTCAAGGTCATCCACGCCCCCTCGTCACGCGATCGATAAGCATCGCGGCGAGGATTATAAGACCAGTTGCCAGAAGCTGATAGAAGGACTGGACGTTCATCAGCGTCAAACCGTTGCGCATGGCGCCGAGGATGATAGCGCCCAGGATGGTGCCGACGATGCTGCCCTTGCCGCCCATCAGCGAGGCGCCGCCGATGGCGGCAGCCGCGATGGCGTCGAGTTCCCAGAGATTGCCGAGGATGGGTTCGGCGGCGCCGAGCCGGCTGATCAGTATCTGCGCGGCAAGCGCTGCCAGCAGGCCTGAGATCATGTAGGCGGCGATCTTGGTGCGGGCAATCGGCACGCCGGCGATGTAGGCCGCCTCCTCGTTGCCGCCGACGGCAAGCAGATATTCGCCGAAGGGCGTCTTCTTCAAAACGACCCAGGCGACGACAGCCACGCAGGCGACGATGACGACCGCCAGAGGCAGTCCAAACAGCGCTCCGTTGAAGATGGCGCGGAACCCCGCGGGCAGGCCCAGAACCGGATTGCCGCCGGTGTAGATCAGTGCCAGCGCCCGGTAGGTGCTGAGCGTCCCCAATGTGACGATGAAGGGCTGCAGCCCGACATAGGCGACGAGCACGCCGTTGACGAGGCCGCAGGCAAGGCCAATGGCGAAGCCGGCGGCGATGGCCAGCGGAAACGGCACGCCGGCGACCATCATAGAGGCCGAGATGACGGCCGAGAGCGCTGCCGTCGGCCCGACCGACAGGTCGATGCCGCCGGAGATGATGACAAGCGTCATGCCCAGCGCCAGACAGGCATTGATGCTCGACTGCTGCAGGATGTTGATCAGGTTGCGCTCGGCGAAGAAGCCAGGCACCAGCGCGCCGAAGACGGTGAGGATCACGACAAGACCGATCAGCGTGCCGGTGTCGCGCATGGAAACCCCGCGCACGAATTCGGCCCGCGGCCGCACCAGAGTGGTATCCGACATATCCGTCACCTACTGCCTTGCCTGCTGTGCGGCCGGCGTTTGCGTTTGCGGGATGGCGTGCGCCGCGATCGCCTGTTCGCTGATATCGTCTCTGTGGAGTTCGGTCGCGATCGTGCCGTCGCGCATGACCAGCACGCGGTCGGCAAGCCGGATCACTTCGGGGAGCTCGGAGGAGACGACGATCACGGCATGGCCCTCGGCGGCGAGTTCCTCGATCAGATGATAAATCTCCGCCTTGGCGCCGACATCGATGCCGCGCGTCGGTTCGTCGAACAAGAGGATGCGGGTTCCCGCCGCCAGCCAGCGGCCGATGATCGCCTTCTGCTGGTTGCCGCCGCTGAACAGGCGAATCGGCCGGTCGAGCAGAAACGGCCGCAGGTTGACACGGCTCATCTTCTCGACGGCCACGTGTTTCAACCTGGCGTGATCGATGAGACCGCGCGGCGCGAACACGGCCATCGAGGCGAGCGCCATATTGCAGGTGATCGAGCGCAGCGGCACGATGCCTTCGCGTTTGCGCTCCTCCGGCACCAGTCCGACGCCGGCGGCAATCGCATCGCGCGGGCTGGCGAAGCGCGCCGCCTTGCCGTCGATTGCAATCGTCCCGGCCGTGGCGCGATCGGCGCCGGCCAAGAGCCGCAAAAGTTCAGTGCGGCCGGAGCCGACCAGGCCGGCAATGCCCAGCACCTCGCCGCGATGCAGATCGAACGACACGTTGCGCACCTTCGTCGCCGAAGAAAGGCCACGCGCGCTCAGCATGACCTTGTTCGTGGCATGGGAATTATGGTGTTCCTGCGCCAGTTCGCGGCCGACCATCATCGCCACGACCGCTTTCTCCGACAGGTCTTTCAGATCGACGGAATCGACGACGACGCCATCGCGCATGATGGTGGCGCGCCGGCAGATGCCGAACACCTCGTCCAGCTTGTGCGAGACATAGACGACGGCGACGCCATCGCGAGCGAGACCGGTGATGACTTGCGCCAGCCGTTCGAATTCGCTCGGCGTCAGGCTCGATGTCGGCTCGTCCATGGCGACGATGCGGGCGCGATCGAGCAGCGCGCGAGCGATCTCGACGATCTGCCGCTGCGCCACCTTCAGGGTACCAAGGGGTGACGCCGGATCGATGGAGGGATCAATAGCCGCAAGAGCATCCGCAGCACGGCGCTCTTGCTCGCGCCGGGCGACGAAGATACCGCCGCGCGTCAGCGGATGGCCGAGGAACATGTTCTGGGCGACGCTGAGGCGCGGTACCTGCTGCAATTCCTGATGGATCATGGCGACGCCCGCAGCGCGTGCGGCGACCGGGTTGGCGAGTGTAACCGGCTTGCCGTCGATGAGGATGCTTCCCGCTGTCGGCCTGTAGACCCCAGACAGGACGCGCAGCAGCGTCGACTTGCCGGCGCCGTTTTCGCCGAGCAGGCCGTGGATTTCACCGGCCCCGACCGAGAGTGACACCTCGTGGAGCGCCCGTACGGCCGGAAACAGCTTGGAAATGCCCTTGAATTGCAGCCGGGGTGACATTGGGTTCTATCTCCGGGCAACGGTGCCGGACAGAAGCGAATCGCTCTGACCGGCATCCGCTGATTGGCTTACTGGCCCGCAGCCGCGTGCTCGAGCAGTGCCTTGCGCGCGCCAGCGCCGGAATAGCGATCGGCATTGTCCTTGGTGATCAGCGCCTGCGGCGTGGCGACGACGCGCGGCAGCTTCTGTCCCGCGACGAGACGCAGAGCTGTTTCCAACGCCACTTCGCCGGTCAGCACCGGGAAACTGTCGACCGTGCCGGTCAGTTCGCCGGCCCGTATGGAGGCATAGGCATCGGAAATGCCGTCGGTGCCGAAGACCGCAACCTTGTCCTGCAGGCCGGCGGCCTTGACAGCCTCGACGATGCCGAGCGCCATGCCGTCATTGTTGGCATAGAAGCCGATCAGGTCGGGGTGCTGCTGCAGGATGTTGGTGGCCGCGTCATAGGAGGTCTGGCGATCCCAGTTGCCGGGAACGCTGGCGACGACCTCGAACTTGCCTTCCTCAGTGATGGTCGACTTGAAGCCGTCGGTGCGCTGCACGGCGGCATAGACGCCTGCCTGACCTTCGACGATGGCGACCTTGCCGCCATTCGGACGATTCTTGATGAACCATTTGGCGACGCGCACGCCATTGTCGCGTTGGACATTGCCGACATAGTGCTCGGCCTGCGGGATGACGGCGTCATTGACGTTGACCACCGGCACGTTGGCGGCCTTGGCCTGCTCCATGATCGGCTGCAGATTGGCATCCGTCTGCGGCGAGACGAGCAGCACGTTGTAGCCCTGCGTCACCAGGCCTTCGGCGATGGTGAGCTGGCCGAGCTGGTCGCCCTCGCTCTGCGCTGCCTGATAGACGACGGGAACGCCGACCTTGGCGCCGAATGCCGTGTAGCCCTCGCCCAGCGAGCGCCAGTATTCATTGGTCAGCGTCTTGGAGACCGCGCCTGCCTTGGTGCCTTCGGGCAGCTTGGGGAACGCGCCGAACTTGGCCTCGACCTGCGACCAGTCGATGCGGTCCTTTTCCGTGTCGGAATTGAGCGGCGCGAGGTCGGCGGCAAAGGCAGAGCCGATCGAGAGCGCCATCAGTGCGGCGGTAGCGGCAGCAAGCAGAAGTTTCATTGTATTCCTCCCTTGTTAAAAGATCTGGCCTGGTTGAAAACGGCGATGGCGCGGATGCCTCAGCTGTCCGGCCCGAGCATGATTTCCTGGATGATGGCCTGCGACGTCACCGCGTCCTGGCTGTCCATGGCGGCGGACAGGCGATTGTCCTGCTCCAGCCGGTCGACGACGCGCAGCATGCGCTTGACGGTGGCGATGTTGACTTCGCACTCGCGCACCGGATCGAGCCCGGTCATATCGGGGAACGTGTCGAAATAGATGGCGCCGGCGTAACCGTCGCGGCGAATCTGCCTGAGCAGCTCGATGGTCTGCAGCGTGTGCACCGCGCCGACCATCAGGCCGTCGTCGCGCTTGGCGTAGCCGTCGTTCAGGTGCACGCCGAGCAGCTTGCTGTGACGCGCCACCAGGGCCGCGGCAAAGGCCGGCTGTTCGTCGGCGTAGAGCACATGAGCGAAATCGAGCGTGACGCCGAGATTGGGCAGGCCGACATCGCGGATCGCCAGCAAGGTCGTCGCCGCATCCGGCATCAGGCTGTAGGAGCGTGGTTCGTTCGGTTTGTATTCAAGGCTGATCTGACAGTCGGGATCATGTGTCGCAACTTCACGAATCCCATCAATTTCGTGTTGCCAAAGCGTCGAATAGTCGGCCTGGAAGGCGTAGTCGAAGCCATCCTGGCCGAGCCACAGCGTCATCAGGCTGGCGCCGGCCTCACGCACGGCATCGATGCCGGCCTTGGTCAGGTCGATGGCCTCGCGGCGCACCGCCGGATCCGGATTGGTGAAGGCGCCGAGCTTGAAGGCAGGGTTGGAGTAGTAGCGCATGGCAAAGCCATTGATGGAAAGCCCAAGATCGCCTAATTTCAGGGTGATTTCCGTGGGCTTTTCACCGACGTGGTCAGGAAAGTTGAGGTCGAGATCGGTAAGCCCCTCGACCTTGGCGGCGCGCGCCGCCATCTGCAGCAGCGACGGCTTGCCGGTAAGATCGGGCCACTCGACCTGCGGTCGCGAGGCAAAGGAATTCAGGCGCGTGGCGAAACGGTTGGCTGTCATGAGCGATCCTTCATCGTCATGACTTCACATAAATATAGATATTTGTAAAGTTATTGTTGAAAACTTGTGAAGCAGCCGCCAAGCTGGACCCGCCAAGGCGCGCAGAGGGAGCCGGCAGTTTCCTGGCCGGTGCCCTGGAGAGCCGTCAGGGCAGTAGGCGCATGATGGCGCGTGCTGGTTACGGCCGGCGCACTTCAGGTAGCGATTCGCCGGGTGTTCAATCTGGCCAGCGTAAGACGCCGGACGAATCCTTGCGGGAGACTTTCATCGCATCGGCCGGGCGGTCCTTGGCGGTCAATATGGCGCGCAACCGTTCGGCGACGATCTCGGCCTCGCCGGGATGAAGATTGCAGGGGTCGAGGAAGAAATGGCCGCGCTCCACCTCGTGGTTGCGCACGATAATCGGCGGCGAGCCCGTCGCCAATGCCGAGGTGAGACCGGCCGCCGTGAACCGGCTTTCGGGCAGTACAAAAATCTGAAGCCGATCCAGAGGGTTGGCGGTCGGATCCGGGATGATCTGCGCGATGACGCCCGGCAGCCCGTGCAACGTGTCCTTCCACAGGTTGAGCGCGGCGTCTTCGCGGCGGCGGATGCCGGCATGGTCGCGCTTTTCCCAGGCTTCCAGTGCGGCCATGGTGCCGGCGATGCTTTCCTTGCCGACCTTCATGGCGCGGGCGACGCCGCGGTTCTGCAGATAAGCGGCGCGAACCAGATCCTTGCGGCCGGTGACGATGCCGCTGGTCGGCCCGCTCAGGAATTTGTGGCCGCTGTAGATGACAATGTCGGCGCCGCGCGCGAGGAAGTCGCGCAGATCATACTCTGAAGCCGCATCCACGATCACCGGGACACCCCTGGCGTGGCAGATCTCGCAGAATTCCTCCAGCGACAGCATGCCATACTGCACGGTGTGGTGCGCAACGACATAGAGGCCCGCCGCCGTGCGGTCGTTGATCGCGTCGCGCACATGATAGTCCTGCGTCACGCTGACCGTGCCGGCCGGCACGACCCTGGCGCCCGCCAGCCGGACCGACTGGTCGATCGGCGCACCATAGTTGACGATGTGGCCGAGCTGGACGATGACCTCCGACTTGAGGCCTTCGGTGTTATCAGGCAGCCGCTCGATGGCGAGCAGATTGGTCCCCGTCATCGCACCGGCGATCGCCATGGTGATGCCGCTGGCGCAGCAGGCGGTGATGAAACCGGCCTCGCCGCCGGTCAGGCGCGCGACGATCGTGCTTGCGGCACGTTGCAGGTCATCCATTTCCACCCATTGCGAGGCCATTTCCGCCATGGCGCTGATCGCTTCGGGGACAATGATCGACGCGCCGAGCGCGGTCATCGTGCCGGAGACATTGATGATCGGGCGAAGGCCGAGCCGTTCGCGGATGGTGGTGTTGGAGCCGTCGGTGGAAGTGGTTTTCATCTCTCGGATTCCATTCTTCTAAAGGTCAGGCGGCGATCTCGACAACCGCCTCGATTTCAACGGTGATGTTTCCAGGCAAGGAGCCGACGCCGATCGCCGAGCGGGCATGGCCGCCGATTCTGTCGAACACATCGGCAAACAGGTCGGAACAGCCATTGACCACTTTCGGATGGTCGCTGAAAGTCGGTATGGCGTTGACGAAGCCGAGCAGCTTGACGATGCGCACGATCCGGCCAAGGTCGCCGGTGGCTGCGTGCATGACGGCGAGCAGGTTGAGGCCGGTGAGGCGGGCATGGCCATAGGCCTGCTCGACGGTGACATCGTCTCCTACCTTGCCGGTGAACAGTGTGCCATCGGTGCGCAGCGGTCCCTGGCCGGACAGGAAGATCAGCCGGCCGCTTTCGGCATGGGTGACGAAGTTGGCGATCGGGGTCGGCGGCTCGGGCAGCGTCAGGCCCAACGCGGCGAGCCGGATATAAGGCGTCATGAAAGAAGGCTCCTTGCGACAGCGTTGGCTGTCCCGTTCTAGAAATGCGAGGCGCGGAAGCGTGCCAGGAAGGTGCGCAGGCGCTCATTATCGGTGTCGGCTGCCAGGATTTCGGCGGGTGGACCCGCCGCGCTGACGCCGCCATCGGCCATGAAGATGATGCGGCTCGAGGCATCTCGGGCAAAGGCCATTTCGTGCGTGACCATCACCATCGTCATGCCGTCCTCGGCCAGGCTGCGCACGACCTCAAGCACCTCGCCGACCAGTTCCGGGTCGAGCGCGGATGTTATCTCGTCGAGAAGCAGGATCTTCGGCCCCATGGCCACGGCGCGGGCAATGCCGACGCGCTGCTGCTGGCCGCCGGACAGTTCGGCGGGCAGGCTGTCGGCCTTGTGGGCGAGGCCGACCCGGCCGAGCCAGTGTTCGGCGATGGTGCGCGCTTCGGCGTTGCTCTTGCCGCGCACCTTGGTGAGGCCAAGCATGATGTTGCCGGCGGCTGTCAGGTGCGGAAAGAGGTTGAAGCTCTGGAACACCATGCCGGTCTCGGCGCGCATCGCGGCGAGATCGCGTTCGCTGCGACGCTGGCGGGTTCCGGCTTCGCGAAAGCCGACCTCCTTGCCGTCGATGCGAATCGAACCACTGTCATAGCTTTCGAGAAAGTTGACGCAACGCAGCAGCGTGGTTTTGCCGCTGCCGGAGGGGCCGATGACCGTCACCACCTCCCCCTTCGCCACCTGCAGGCTGATCGAACGCAGGACCTGGACGATCCCAAAGGCTTTGGAAACGTCCTGGACGTCGAGAAGGGCCGGGGTGTTTTTCGGACTTGTGGACATTGCTATTCCCGGATGAAGGAGAAACGCCGCTCGAGCCGCCGGCTGGCGAGCGAAAGGGCATAGTTGACCGCGAAGTAGATGAGCGCGCCGAGAATATAGAGCGGCATGGCCTCGTAGGTGCGGCCGATGACCTGGTTGATGGCCTGCATCAGGTCGGTGATGCCGAGCAGCGATACCAGCGCGCTGCCCTTGACCGCATCGGTGACGCCGTTGATCCAGGGCGGCAGGAAGCGCCTGAACGCCTGTGGGAAAATGACGTAGGCCAGGCGCTGGCGAAAGGTCAGTCCGATAGCCATCGCCGCCTCGGACTGACCCTTCGGAATGGAGCCGACCGCACCCCTGAGATATTCGACGACCTGCGCCGTCTTGAACAGGGTCAGCGCCAGCACGGCAGCCCAGAACGACGGCAGATGAAGCCCGACGGCCGGCAGTCCGTAATAGACAAAGAAGATGAGCACCAGCATCGGGATGCCGCGGATGGTGTCGCTGAAGATGCGCACGGCCCATTGCAACGGGACCGGGCCATAGACCAGACCGACGCCCATGATCACGCCGGCAATCAGCGAAAACACCACGACCAGCAGGGATACCCACAGTGTCAGCGCAAAGCCCTGGGCGAGGAAAGGCAAGGCATAGGCGATCTGGGTCAGCATGTCAGCGCGCCGCCCTGAACCGGCGCTCGACAAGCCGAAGCGCAAAAAGCAAGATGTAGCCGGTCACCAGATACATCGCCGTCACCACGAGATAGACCTCGACGATGCGGAAGGTGTTGAAGTTGATCCACTGGGCGCCGTAGGTCAGTTCCGGCACCGAGATGACCGACGCGACGGACGTATCCTTGAACAGCGATATGAAGGTGTTGGACAATGCCGGCAGCGTGATGCGCAGCATCGTCGGCAGGCGCACGTTGAGCAGCCTTTGCCAGGGCGTCAGGCCGATCGCCTTGCCGGCGTCCAGCTGTCCGCGCGGAACGGCCTCGAGCCCGGAGCGGAACACCTCGACCAGATACGCGCCGCTGTAGAGCGAGAGCGTGACGACGAACGAGGTCGGCGCGCTGTAGGCGATGTCGACCACTGTCGGCAAGCCGTAGAAGACGAGGTAGACGAGCAGGATCAGCGGCACATTGCGGATGAATTCGACGTAGGCGGCGATGATGGTGCGCACGATGCGTCCGGCAGACACATACCAGACCGCCAGAACCAGGCCGATGACGGTGCCGATGGCGATCGATATGACGGCGAGTTCGAGACTGAGCAGCAGTCCGCCCCACAGCTTGTCGAAGTGCCGCCAGATCAGGTTGAAATTAAGGGCATAGCCCATGCGTCCGCCTCAGTGCCGCAGGCTTAGAGCAGTTCACCGTTTCACGGAAACGGCGACCCGTTCTAACTCTTTGTTTTGACGCAATTCCGGACGGAAAACCGTTTCACACGTTTCCTGGAATTGCTCTAGGGAGGTGGAAGGGCGCTGGATACGCCCTCCACCCGGCAGGTCAGATGGCTGGGAAGCCGGGATGGCGCGCTGGCGGCTCCTGTCCAAAATAGTCCTTGAAGGCGGCATCGTAGAGTGCGTTTTCGTGGCCGAACATGGCGATGGTGAAGGTCGAGTTGACGAAGGTCAGCCAGTCAAGGTCGCCTTGCCGGAGTGCCGCGCCATAAAGCATGCTCAGCCAGCTCTTGCCGGCGTCGAAATATCTGTCCGGATTGCGCGAGGCGAGCCAGCGCACCGTGGACAGATCGACGGCAGCAGCATCGACGCGTTTCGATTCCAATGCCTGCAGCACGTTGGCCTGGGTATCGATCTGCATAACCTGGCACTCGGGCAGCACCGAATGCACCTGCGCCTCGGCATCGACATTCTGCAGGATGGAGACGCGTGTCGCCGAGCCGCCGGCAAGCAGCTTGTCGAAGGTCTTGTTCTCGGCGGTCGGAAGGCTCAGCAGGGCGACGCCCTCGACGTAGTAAGGCCGGGAAAAATTGACCAGCTGCGAGCGCTGGGCGCTCATCGTCATGAACTGAATGGTGATGTCGACCTTGTTGGTGGTGACGTTGGGGATGCGCTGTGCCGGATCCTGCATCACGAACTCGACCTTGGTCGGATCGTCGAAAAGGCCCTTGGCAAGAATGCGCCCCATGGTGATGTCCATGCCGACGAGTTCGCCGGCATCGTTCTCGAAGTGCCACGGCGCGTTGGTGCTGCCGGTGCCGACGATCAGCTTGCCGCGATCGAGCACGGTGCGCAGCAGGCTGTCGGGTGCTGCCTGGGCAGCGGCCTTCTGGGCATCGACGGCTACCGCCGCACCCACGACGCCGGCCGTCGCCAGTCCCGCCATTCCCAATTTCAGAAAATCACGTCTTCCGGATGTGTCGTTCACGGCGACCTCCTTTCGTTTGTGTTCCCCTTGCACAGGCAATACACGCGTCAGTGACGCCGAAGCGATTGTCTCTTACAAGCGACGCGTGTATCCTGTACAGGACAGATACTAACACCGGGAATCAACAATGCAAGATGGCAATGCCTCGGCACTTTCAGCCGGCGAGAAGATTTCGGGCTCCCGTGAAAAGGGGCTCAACCGGGTGCTCGAGATTCTGGAGTTTCTTCACACGACCCAGCGCGCGATCGGCATTGGCGACCTTGCCAAGGGCGTGAACGCGCCCCGCTCGACGACCTATACGCTGGTGCGGTCGCTGGTCGATGCGGGACTGCTGGAAATGGAAGGCGACGGCAATCGCGTCTATTTCGGCAAGAAGCTCTATCTCTACGGAATGGACTATGTGCGGGGCAACGACCTGTTGAGGCGGGGGCGCCAGGAGGTCGACAATCTGTCGCGCGAGACCGGCGAGACTTCCGAATTGTGCATGCTGCAGAGCGGCCGCTATACGATCGTCCATGCGAGTCCCGGCACCAGACCGTTCCGCATCAGTTCCGCCACCGGCTTGCAGATACCGCTGCCCTGGACAGCCTCGGGGCGGCTGCTTCTGGCGGGGCTGGAGAAGGCTGAGATCGAAGACATGGTGTCAAACGACGACCTCGTGCTGCCCGACGGGCGCAAACTGCGGCTTGACGATTTCGTCGCCGACATCGCAAAAGCGCAGGTCACCGGCTATTGCGTCACTTCGGGCCTTGTCGATGCCTATACGAAGTGCCTTGCCGCACCGGTGTTTTCAGCGCCGGGCAAGGTCGAGGCGACGATGTGCCTAGTGGTCCCCATCGATACGTCCGAGGAGCGGACCGGCGAACTCATCGGCCTGCTGCGTGATCGTGCCGCAAAGCTTTCGATCGCCGGGTAGCGCGCGAGCGAGCGAATGCCAACTCACGCAATGATGTCGGGAATGATCTTGTCTTCCAGTGCCATCAGCCGATCCTTGAGGAACAGCTTCTTCTTCTTCATGCGCTGGATCTGCAGCGGATCGCAGGCCATGGCGATCATCGCGTTGATGGCGGCATCGAAATCGGCGTGTTCCTGCTTCAGGCGGGAAAATTCAAGGCGAATATCGGCCTGTTCCTGATCGGACATTCTCTACCGTCTGCACGTCTGCGGCGCCCAAAGCTGGGCCTGATTGGGCGGGGCCGGGTGTTTTGTCACCGGCGTGCAGCCCATATCACATTTCAAAGTGTCGTGGAATGCTACCACGGATCATTCGACATCGCCCGCGGAAGGTGACACACTGTCACCGTGCCGTCACAGAAGCGAACCTGCGGTGGACGCGCCGTGACGGTTGCAATCGAGGAAAACCATGAAAGGGAGAACCAATCATGTCTCTTGCATCCCATCTTGATGAGTTGCAGCGGAAACACGGCGACATCGAGCGTGAAATCGATGACGCGATGAATCATCCATCGGTCGACGACCTCGAAATCGTGAATCTCAAGCGACGCAAGCTGGCACTCAAGGACGAGATTGAAAAACTGAGAGGCAAACCGACCACGCATTGATACCCTCCTGACATAGCCGCCCAATATCCGCGGCCTCTTTTCCCGGCGGCACCACGCCGCCGGTGTGGAGGGTTTTGATTTCCAGCACCGGTCTGTCAGCCGAAGCTGGACTTGCACCGGCTCAATTTCCGCTTCGGCCGTCGCTCGTTTCGCCAGATCATCGAGTGTTTCCTGGCCTCTGGCGGCGGGCGATTCCGGCCAGTGGCGACCTGTCGCCATTGACAAGCCATCTTTGCTCCTCCACCTCATGCCCGGACCTCAGCGCATCGGCCCGGGGCGTCGTTGTGCGTCCATGCAGGACACAAGATGCTCCAGAGACAAAAGGCTGCCGGCATGACCGGATATTTTTCCTCTCCTTTCCCCCGCCGCACGTCGGTCGGCGTCGATGTCGGCGGCGTGGTCGTCGGCGGCGGTGCGCCCGTTGTCGTCCAATCGATGACCAACACCGATACGGCCGATATCGACCAGACGGTTGCGCAGGTCGCAGCACTGCACCGGGCCGGCTCGGAGATCGTGCGCATCACCGTCGATCGCGACGAGAGCGCCGCCGCCGTGCCGCGCATTCATGAGCGGCTTCAGCGGCTTGGTATCAACGTGCCGCTGGTTGGCGATTTCCACTATATCGGCCACAAGCTTTTGGCCGATCACCCGGCCTGCGCCGAGGCGCTGGCCAAATACCGCATCAATCCGGGCAATGTCGGCTTCAAGGACAAGAAGGACCGGCAGTTCGCGGCGATTGTCGAGATGGCGATCAAACACGATAAGCCGGTGCGTATCGGCGTCAACTGGGGCTCGCTTGACCAGGAACTGCTGACCCGGCTGATGGACGACAACCAGGCCCAGGGTTTTCCGCTGACGGCGCAGGAAATGACGCGTGAGGCGATCGTGCAATCGGCGATCCTGTCGGCCGAGATGGCCGAGGAGATCGGCCTCGGCCGCGAGAAAATCATCCTGTCGGCCAAGGTCAGCGGCGTGCAGGACCTGATCGCCGTCTATACCGAACTCGCCACCCGCTCCGACCATGCGCTGCATCTCGGCCTCACCGAAGCCGGCATGGGCTCGAAAGGCATCGTGGCTTCGTCGGCCGCCATGGGCATCCTGCTCCAGCAAGGCATTGGCGACACCATTCGCATTTCGCTGACGCCGGAGCCGAATGGCGATCGCACACGTGAGGTGCAGGTGTCGCAGGAATTGCTGCAGACCATGGGGTTCAGGCAGTTCGTGCCGATTGTTGCCGCTTGCCCCGGCTGCGGCCGCACCACCTCCACCGTGTTTCAGGAGCTCGCCCAGAACATCCAGGCCGATCTCAGGAAGAACATGCCCGTGTGGCGCGACAAATACCCCGGCGTCGAGAACCTCAAGGTCGCGGTGATGGGTTGCATCGTCAACGGCCCTGGCGAGTCCAAGCATGCCGATATCGGCATTTCGCTGCCCGGCACGGGCGAAATGCCGACCGCGCCTGTCTTCGTCGACGGCAAAAAGGCGGCGACGCTGCGCGGGCCGTCGATCGCCGCGGATTTCGAGAAAATGGTCGCCGACTATATCGAACAGCGGTTCGGTCGCGGCGGCAAGGCCGCGGCAGAGTAGGTCAAATGCAGCGTTTCCTATGGGCGACGCTGATCCTGCTGTGTGGGCTGGTCTGGTCGACGCTGGCTCAGGCCGATCCGCCGCAATCCGCCAAGCAACGGCTTATCGACAAGGTCTGCAACCTGATCCAGGCGCATGCCGACCAGAACGGCCTGCCCAGGGATTTCTTCGCCCGGCTGATCTGGAAGGAAAGCCGTTTCGATCCCAACGCCGTCAGCCCGGTCGGCGCCGAAGGCATTGCCCAGTTCATGCCGGGCACCGCCAAGATGCGCGGGCTCGCCAATTCCTTCGACATCAACCAGGCGATCCCGGCTTCGGCGAAATATCTCGCCGAAATGAAAACCGGCTTTGGCAATCTCGGACTGGCGGCCGCAGCCTACAATGCCGGCGAGAGCCGGGTGTCGCGCTGGCTCGGCTCCGGCGGCTTCCTGCCGATGGAGACCGAAAGCTATGTCTTCGACATCATGGGCGAACCAGCCGACAAGTTCACGGACCGGGCCTATGCCGGAAAGGTCGAGCCGCTCGACGCAAAGGCGGATTTTGCCGTCGCTTGCCGAAAACTGCCGGTGATCATGTCGCGGACGGTGGCGATGGCTTCGATCAACGTAAAGCCGTGGGGCATCCAGGTGGCCGGCAATTTCCGCCGCAGTGCCGCGATCAACCAGTGGCTCAGGGTAAGGAGCCGGTTCCCGGCCCTGCTCAACGGGCACGATCCGGTGGTCAGCCGGGTGCGCACGCCAATCGGCCGGCGGGGTATCTATGCGGTCCGTATCGGTGTCGACCACCGCGCTGACGCCAATGTCATCTGCCAGAAATTGCAAAGCATCGGTGGGGCGTGCGTGGTGGTGCGCAACCGGTAATTTGACCCCCGCCGGCAGATATTTTGTCTGAGAGAGGCATTTAAAAGCGACAGCCGTGACGTCGCATCCAGCAAAGATTTCAGCTATAGCGGCGGCCATCTTTACCAGGGGCAACAGCCCTGCCTTTGACGAGCAACATGGGCCGCAACATGTTCGACGGATACATTATCTGCGGCACGCCGAGGACCGGAAGCACGCTGCTGTGCAAGCTTCTGGCATCCACGAAGACGACTGGCGATCCGCACTCATTCTATCGGCGGCAGGATGTGCTGGAGTGGGCTGAAGAGTGGAAGCTGCCCGATCGCGACACGATGAGTGAGCTCGACTTCAATGTCGCCTATCTCAACGCGGCGATCGCTGCCGGCAAGGGTGGGACCGGTGTCTTTGGCCTTCGCTTGATGCGCGAGAATCTGGATGAGCTCTCGGCGATGCTCGACCGGATTTTCCCAAAGCTTCCATCCGACAAAGCTACATACACCTCTCGCGGGAGGACAAACTCGCGCAGGCTGTCTCCCTGATCAAGGCAGAGCAGACCGGTCTTTGGCATATCGCTCCCGACGGCACCGAGATCGAAAGGGTCGCCTCGCCGAAAGAACCGCAATATGATTTCGAGCGGATCAGGCGTGAGGTCGAGGAACTCGAGACCTATGATGCGGCCTGGAACATTTGGTTCGCTGAGCAAGACATATCCCCGCTGCGCGTCGGCTATGAGCGCCTTTCAGGCAATCCGGCCGCGACATTGCTAGGCATCTGCGAAGCCCTGAGGGTCCGAGCGCCTGACGAGGAGGATGTAAGCCCCGGCGTCGCAAAGCTTGCTGACGCGACAAGCCTCGACTGGATGCGCCGCTATCGTCTGGAGGCAGCAGCCGTCTGACGCATCCCCATGAATGCAGCCTAGGCGGTCTTGGCCACGACCGTTTCGCTGAGCCAGGTGCCGATCTTGGTGCCGAGGCGGTCGGGCGAAACGGGCTTCGGCAGATAGTCGTCCATGCCTGATTCGATGCACTTGTCGCGATCACCCTTCAGCGCGTGCGCGGTGACGCCGATGATCGGGATGTGGGCGCCCGTCGAGACCTCCATCGCCCGGATGGCGCGGGTCGCCTCATAGCCGTTCATTTCGGGCATCGAGACATCCATCAGGATCAGCTTGGGGCGCAGCGCCCGGTACATCTCGACCGCCGTGCGGCCATTGCCGGCGATGCGGTAGCTCAAGCCCAACCCGTTGAGGATTTGGCCGAACACCAGCTGGTTCACGTCATTGTCCTCGGCAATGAGGATGTCGATCGGTCCGTTCGGCGCGGTTGTCGATTCCGGCGCTGCCGCGACCGGCATTGCCGGGCCGCGGATGACGGTGAAGGCGGGCGGCGCCGCCGGGGGAGCCTGCACGATCGGTTCGCGGACGAACCGCGCCTTGCCGACCTGCGAGCGGGCCTTCTGGATCACCGAGATGACCGTGCCGAGCAGCACCGCGGAGCGCGCCGGCTTGGTCAGGTGTGCTGCAATGCCGTAGTCGATGATCATCTTGCCGAAATCGACCTGGTCGACCGAGGTCAGCAACACCACCGGGATGGAGGACAGCCGGCTGTCGGAAGCAATGGCTCTGGCGACGTCGGCGCCGTTCATGCCCGGCATTTGGTAGTCGAGGATGATGCAGTCGACGGCGGCGCCCAATTGAAAGGCGCGGTCGAGGAAAGCAAGCCCAACCGCGCCGCTTTCGGCGGCGGCGCAATCGAAGCTCCAGCTTCTGAGCTGCTCGAGCAGGATTTCGCGGTTGACCGGATTGTCGTCGATGACCAGCACGCGCGCGCCGGTGACGTCGACCGGCACGATCTCGTCGCGCGCCGCCGCCTGATGCGCGGCCAGCGGCACCGCGAACCAGAACACCGAGCCGCGGCCGATCTCGCTCTCGACACCGATCTTGCCTGCCATCAGGTCGACGAGGCGGGCGGCGATGGCGAGGCCCAGCCCCGTGCCCTCATGACGGCGGGTGGACGAGCCGTCCACCTGCGCGAATTTCTCGAATACATTCTGCAGTTTCTCGGCCGGTATGCCGATGCCGGTGTCTTCGACGCGGACCTTGAGCTGGACCACGTCGTTGACGATTTCGCCGCCGACATCGATCAGCACATGACCCTTCTCGGTGAACTTCACCGCGTTGCCGAGCAGGTTGGTGATGATCTGCCGGAACCGGCCGGCGTCGCCGACGACATGGGCCGGCAGGCGCGGGTCGACACGCACAATCAGTTCGAGGTTCTTTTCGGCGACGCGCGCCGAGACCAGCGTCGCCACATCCTCGACCGCCTCGGAAAGGCGAAAGGGAGCAGGGTCGAGGGTGAGCTGGCCGGCATTGATCTTGGAGAAATCGAGGATGTCGTTGATGATGGTGAGCAACGCGTTGCCGGATTTGACGATGACGTCGGTGAAGGTCTTCTGGCGCGCGGTCAAATCGGTCTTGGCCAGCAGTTCGGCCATGCCGAGCACGCCGTTCATCGGCGTGCGGATTTCGTGGCTCATATTGGCCAGGAATTCCGATTTGGCGCGGTCGGCAGCCTCGGCCTTGAACAGGGATTCGGCGGATTCGGCAAAGGCGCGGCGGATTGCCACTTCCATCGGGCGGAAGATCCAGAAGGCGACGATGGCAAGTGCCGCGAACAGGATGCCGCTCGCCCACAACAACAGCCTGTCGCTGGAGGCATCGGCCAGATGGCGCTCATCGTCCATGGCGGTGCGGGCGCGGACCAGCATCGGTTGGGCGAACAGATCGTTCTGGTTGCGGATTTCGCGATAGCTCCACTCGTCGACCTTCTGCGCCACCGACATCAGGTTGAAATTGCGCACCATGTCGCGCGGCGACCAGAACAGATCGCCGTTGACGGAAGCGGATTGGAGTTCGTTGACGGTCTTGACCGACAGCCGCGGCTTGATCGCTGCAAGCTGGGCGGTCAGCGTCTCGATCTCGCCGGTCAGACGCTCCGAATGGCCGCGCGCCGATGTGGTCAGGGCATCGCGTGTCTCCGCCCGCCAGGCGGTGCCGGTCGTCTCGGCAAAGCTGGTCGCGTTGCGCAGGTCGCGGGTGAAGATGACGAGATTGCTGCTCAGCGCATCGATGTCGCGGCGAAATGAATTGACGCGGTCAAGCGCAATCACGATGCCGGCGGAAGCCAGCGCGAAGATCAGCAAACCTGAAATATAGCGGATCCGGACCGACCGGATGAAGGACGAATATTCAGGCATGCGCAACCCCAACACATACGCACCATTTTAATGGCCGGGATTACGCTTCATTTACATTAAAATTTCGTTCGTGCGGGTTGGCAGGCCATGCGAGCCGCCGGATGGACAGCACGCCTAGGCCGCTTCCACGACGAGGGCGCGGATGCGGCCACTCACCGGGCCTTCCCCGAACCGTTTCCCAAGGGCATTCGCCACGTATCGCGTCGCCTCCTCCAGCGAGCCGCCGCGCGCCTCGATCTCGGCCCGCAATGGCGTGCCCTGGCAATAGGCCGCGGCCGCCTCATATGGCGAGGAAGCGGCGCTGACGGCATCCAGCGGCTCTATGGTGATGTCACGGAAGCCGGCGGCATGCAGGTCGGCGCGGATGGCGTCTGCATCGTGATAGCCATGCGGCGTCCTCGCCATGAAGCGAGGCGGATCGGCCGGAAAGAAATGGCCGAGTGCCCGCGTCACTTCCTCGGCGAACTCGTTGTCTTCGATGGCACCCCAGACGTTGAACAGGAAATGCCCGCCCGGCCGCATCACCCGCCGCGCTTGTCCGTAGGCGCCCACTCGATCGGGGAAGAACATCGCGCCAAATTGGCAGACCACGGCGTCGAACTCTGCGTCCTCGAAGGGCAGAGCCTGGGCATCGGCCTGCCGCCAGGTGATGCGAGGATCGTCCGCCATCCGCGTGCGTGCGTGGTCGAGCATGGGCTGGTTGAGGTCGGTGGCCACGATGTGCGCTTGCGCCGGCAGCTTTGCTGTCATCGCGCGTGTCACCACACCGGTGCCCGCCGCCACTTCGAGCACCGATTGCGGCCCGAGCTTCGACACCCGCTCCGCCAGATCCCGCGCATAGGGCTCGAAGATCAGTGGCACCATCGCCCGGTCGTAAACCTCGGCAATGGAACCGCTGAACAGCTTGTCGGTGGTCGACATGGCACCCCTCCAACTCTATCCGCACCGCGTGCTTGCCGTGCGGATGGCAAAGCGATGTCGATCCTCTGCCTCGGCAGGCTTCCGCTCAAGCTCTATTTCAGAACCGGCCGGCGGGGACGTGCGTGCGTCGATCAGCTCGATATTCCGGCTGGCACAACCTCAGCTGTTACGCGCCGCCACGAACGTCGCCGCTTCCTTCAGCAATTGGGCATCGTCGCCATAGGGCTCAAGCAGTGCATGGGCCTGTTCGACGAGGCCGTGAAGCTGGCCGCGTGCCCAATTCGCACCATGCAAGGCCACCAGCGTCGCCTTGCCGGCGGCGGCGTCCTTGCCGGTCGCCTTGCCCATCTGACTGGCATCGGCGGTCAAATCGAGCAGGTCGTCGGCAAGCTGGAAGGCAAGACCGATCGCCGAGCCGAATTCGGCCAGCCGCTCGCGGTCATCGGCTGGTGCACCGGCGATGAGAGCACCTGCCTCGCAGGCGAAACGGATCAGCGCGCCGGTCTTCATCGCCTGCAGCCGGATGATGCCGGCCTCGTCCGGCGGCGTCTGTTCGGCCTCGAGGTCGAGCTTCTGGCCGCCGACCATGCCGCCTCCCCCGGCGGCGCGGGCCAGCGCCAACACCAGGGCCGCCCGCCGCTCCGCCGGCAGGGCGGTCGCCTCGCCAGCAATGATGTCGAAGGCCAGCGTCAGCAAGGCGTCGCCGGCCAGGATAGCGGTCGCCTCGTCGAAGGCTCTGTGCACGGTCGGCTGGCCACGGCGCAGATCGTCGTCGTCCATGGCGGGCAGATCGTCGTGTATCAGCGAATAGCAATGCACGCATTCAAGGGCTGCGGCGACGCGCAGTGCCGCCTCGCCATCGGCGGAAAAAAGGGCGGCACTTTCCATGACCAGGAAAGGGCGCAGGCGCTTGCCGCCGTTCAGCACGCCGTGCCGCATCGCCGCCATCAAACGCTCAGGCCGCGCGATCTCGCCCGAAAGCGCACGGTCGTCGAGCAGCCGCCGCAGCAGCACCTCGACGGCGGCTGCCCGTCTGATTAGCGCCATTTCGAACGCCATTTGGTCGTCATTCGTCATGGCCCGGACCGGTAGCCGACACTCAGACGTTGCGCAAGAAGCCAAGCGCCATTATGCCGGGGCAGGGAGAAGCACGGGTTGGGCGGCTTGGCGGAACCGATCGTCGATCATGAAACCGAAAGACTGGACATGGCGACGAGATCGCGGGGCGTAAACCGCCGTGGTCTCAAGCGCTGGGTCCGGCGCGGCATCGTCGTGGCCGCGGTGCTGGCTCTGATTCCGGTCGTGCTGACGTTTCTGTACCTGCCATTCTTCGTGCATCCTGTCTCGACGCTGATGCTGAAGGACCTGGCGACGTTCTCCGGCTATGACCGCCGCTGGGTGTCGATCGACGACGTGTCGCCGGTGCTGGCCAATTCCGTCATCATGTCGGAGGACGGGCAGTTCTGCTTCCACCGCGGCGTCGATCTCGGCGAGCTGAGAGGCGTCGTCGACGACGCGCTGGCCGGCGAAGCGACGCGCGGTGCCTCGACCATCACCATGCAGACGGTCAAGAACCTGTTTCTGTGGTCGCGGCCGCTGGGCTCGGTGCGCAAGGTGGTCGAATTGCCGCTGGCCGTCTATTTCGATGCGGTGATGTCGAAACGGCGCATCATGGAAATCTACCTCAACATCGCCGAGTGGGGGCCGGGCATCTACGGCATCGAGGCCGCGGCACAGCACCATTTTGGCGTTTCGGCAAAACAGCTGTCGCGACGGCAGGCCGCCTTGCTTGCGGTCTCCTTGCCGAATCCGATCGCCCGCAATCCGGCCAAACCCGGGCCTGGCTTGAGGCGGCTCGCCAATCTGATCGAGCGGCGCGCCGGCCGCTCCGGCGCCTATGTCGGTTGTCTCCGCTAGCCGATCCAAAAAAATTCGCGCCAGTGCTGGCCAAAACGGCACAGGGCGTGTATAGGCACCCGACTTTCTCAGATTTAGGCCCCGACATGGCCCTTTCACGAGGGCGGGCGGGGCTTTTGACCATGTAGTGGAGCATATCCATGGCCGTTCCGAAACGAAAAACCTCTCCGTCCAAGCGCGGCATGCGCCGCTCGGCCGACGCCCTCAAGGCCCCGACCTATGTCGAGGACAAGAATTCCGGCGAAATGCGCCGTCCGCACCATATCGACCTGAAGACCGGCATGTATCGCGGTCGCCAGGTGTTGACCCCCAAGGAAAGCTGAGACCAGCTTTTTCAAAGGTTTGAATTTCCAAAAGGACCGGCCGGTGGCTGGTCCTTTTGCGTTTGGGCGGGCCGGCAGCGCAGGCGTGCACCGCCGGCGTTGCAAATCCTTCGGCCGGCAACCGGCTGACATGCTTGTTGCGTGCGGTCTTCGACCGTGTTCAGCGCCGATGGCGAAACATCTTGACGACGTGGCTATGGCGCATTCTACAAAGGATCGCCCCCACATGGAGACGCCAGATGTTCGGTGCCATTCCGCTGCTGATCGTGCCTTTCGTGCTCTACAACCTCGGACTGCTGGGAATTTTCGGCAGCGGTGACGATCCGTGGGCGAGCGAGGTCTTCTCCTTCAGCATGATGTCGGGCGGCGTGTTCTCGATGACGCTGGGCGACCTGATGATACTGATCGGGCTGGTCTTCCTGTTCCTCGAAATGGCGAAGTCGGTGCGCACCACCAATGCCTCGATCATGGACCATCTTCTGTCGACGCTGGTGTTCGTGGCCTTCCTGGTCGAGTTCCTGCTGGTGAAGGGCGCCGCCCATTCCGTCTTCTTCACGCTGATGGTCATCGCGCTGTTCGATGTGCTGGCCGGATTCGCGGTGTCGATGCGGTCGGCGAGCCGGGATATCAATCTGAACTAAGGCTGCGTCTCGACCAGCCTTGGTTGCGATATTATGACTCAGCCCGGATCGGCGGTGAAACCGGCGGCTTCGATGCCGGCGATTGCCGCGGCTTCGTCATTGTCCGACGTGTCGCCTGAAATGCCGACGGCACCGATGATGGCGCCAGCCTTGTCGCGGATCAGCACGCCGCCGACGACCGGCAGCACGCGCCCGCCCGAGACGTCCGAGATGCCGGCGACGAGATGCGGACGCTCCTTGGCGAAGGCCTCGACTTTGCGTGAGCCCATGCCGATGGCGAGCGCACCGTAGGCCTTGCCGGCCGACATTTGCGGGCGCAGGAACGAGGCGCCGTCCTGGCGCTGGAAGGCGACCAGATGCCCGCCGGCATCAAGCACCGAAACGCCGAGCGGCTTGAGCTTGAGATCGGCGCCCTTGGCAAAGGCGGCATCGATGATTTGCCTGGCTTTTTCGAGCGGCAGTGCGGTCATGGCAGTCTCCTGTTTGAAAACGCGTCGATCATCGACCGTCGACGGGCGAGATAACATCCCCGTTTCGGTTGAAATTGCTTCGCGTGAAGGGGCGGGATGGAAGCAGCTTTCACCGATACCATCAGGACAGGCATTAGCGCTTATGGCTCAAGGGGTGGTTGCTATTTTTTCTTGGCGCGGGTCGGCTTCTTGACGGGTGCCGCCGGCGCATTGGCTAGGTCTTCGGCTTCCTTGGCGAGACGCAGCGCCCGCAGCTTGTTGGTCTTGGCCTGGCGGGCGTCGCTCTCGGCGACGTATTCGGCCATCGCCTTCTGGCGGACGGTTGCCGCCTCTTCCTGCTTCTTGAAACGCAGGTCGGCGCGCGCGCGGGCAGCATCCCGAGAGTTTTCAACCAAGACCTTATCCAATCCCGTAAATTGTGATTTTCCGCCTCTTCTAGCAGAGTCGGCCCCAAAACGGGAAAATAAGTTAATTACGCGGCTGTGCTGGCGGCGGGGGCCTTGCTGGCAACCACGGCCTCATAGGCGGCCTGCAAGGTCGCGCGGACAGAAGGACCCGCTGCAGTATCGAGCGGCATGCCGAGATGTTCATGGCGCAACTCGTCCATGAATTTGTCCCACATCGGCTGTCCGCCCTTTTCCAGAAGTTCGGCGCGGATCGACAGTTCTTCGCTGACCGGCAGCCAGACGCGGCCCCAGGCGCCGAGATGGGCCAGGATCGGCACCAGCGTGATCGCCATTTCGGTCAGGCTGTAGATCGCCTTCTGCTTGTGCGAGGGGTCGTCGGCCTTGGTCAGCATACCCAGTTCCATCAGCCGCTTCAGCCGGTCGGCGAGGATGTTGGAGGCGATGCCTTCCATCGATCCGTTGAGCAGCTCGCGAAAATGACGCCTGCCGCCGAAGATTATGTCGCGAAGGATGATCAGGCTCCAGCGATCGCCGAAGACTTCCAGCGACAGGTTGATCGGACACCCGGACCGACGATCCATGCTCATGAGATTTTTCTCCAAAACCGGTTGCATTATCGTATCGGTTTTATTATCGTGCAACCGATTGCAAAATGCAATCGGTATTGCAGGAGAGGAGGCCGCACCGTGACGACGACCGAACGCCCCGAAATCATATCCGAAACCTTCGGCGATCCGGCGAACCCGCCGCTGTTGCTGATCATGGGAGCGATGGCTTCGATGCTGTGGTGGCCGGAGGCGTTCTGCCGGAAACTGGCCGGTGCCGACCTGTTCGTGATCCGCTATGACAATCGCGACACCGGCCGTTCGACCAAATACAAGTCGGGAGAGCCGCCCTACACGTTCGATGATATGGCCGACGATGCAATGCGCGTTCTCGACGACCACGGCATCGGCAAGGCGGATGTCGTCGGCATGTCGATGGGCGGCATGATCGCGCAGCTTGTGGCGTTGAAACACCCGTCTCGTGTCGCATCGCTGACCGTTATCAGCAGCTCGCCCGTGGGAACCGACACTTCGCACCTTCCGCAGACGAGCGATGCCTATATCGAGCATTCGGCCGAGGGCGCCAAAGTCGATTGGTCGGACCGTGGCCAGGTGATCGATTTCATCGTCAGGGATGCGCGGGCGATCGCCAGCATCGCACATCCATTCGACGAGGCCCGGATGCGTGCCTTTGTCGAGCAGGATCACGACCGCTCCGGCGGCTTCCTGAGTGCGACCAACCATTTCATGCTCAAGGGCGGCGACGCCTGGAAGGGCCGCCTGCATGAAATGACGGCGCCGCTGCTGGTCATCCACGGGACGGCCGATCCGATCTTTCCGGTCGAACATGGCGAGGCGCTGGCCGAGGCGGTCACCGGCGCGAAAATAATCGGGATCGAAGGCGGCGGCCACGAGCTGCACCCGGACGACTGGGATATGATTGTTGCGGGCATCGTTGCCCACGCCGCTTGAAGCGGCAAAAGCAGGTCTTGAAGGGCAATGCTTGCCGCAGTGTTTAACCCATGACGAGCGCGCCCGGCGCCGGCCACCGATAAACCACGAAACAGGCGAGCAAAAAATGTCCCTGACGCTTCATTTCCATCCGCTGGCCTCCTTCTGCTGGAAGCCGTTGATCGCGCTGTATGAGAACGCCACGCCGTTTACCCCTGATATCGTCGATCTCGGCAAGGCAGAATCGCGCGAGGCCTTCCTGCAGATTTCGCCGGCCGGCAAGATGCCGGCGCTGCGCGACGATGCGCGCGACCGCACGGTGCTGGAATCGACCATCGTTGTCGAATATCTGGCCGCGCATTATCCGGGGCCGGTTGACCTCGTTCCCGCCGACATCGACCTGGCGCTGGCAGTTCGCCAAGCCGATCGCTTCTATGACTTCTATGTGCAGGAGCCGATGCAGAAAATCGTCGGCGACCGGTTGCGGCCGCAAGACAAGACCGACCCGTTCGGCGTCGAGCAGGCTCGCGGTCAGCTGCGCAATTCCTACGCCATCATCGAGCAGGACATGCAGTCGAAGACGTGGGCGATGGGCGACACCTTCACCATGGCCGATTGCGCGGCGTCCCCGGCGCTGTTCTATGCCAACAAGGTCGAGCCGCTAGGCGACAAATACCCGACCGTGAAACACTACCATGACCGGCTTCTGCAGCGGCCTTGCTTTGCCCGGGTTGTCGAGGAAGCGCAGCCCTACTTCAAGTTCTTTCCCTCCAATAATGGCTGATCGGGATGCTGCACGATCTCGCCCCAGACGCTCGCCGATACGGTCGGTCAACTGACCGAGCCGCTGGCAATGACACTGAGAAGCTCAGGCTTCCCAGAACTGATCGAGCCAGATGTTGAGTTTGAGGAAGCCAGTGCCGCTCACCGTATAGACGCGCCTTGTTCCTTCCGGTTTGGCGTGGACCAGGCCGGCATCGAGCAGCACTTTCAGATGCTGCGAAACGGCTGGGCGCGAGACCGGCAAGCCGGCGGCCAGTTCGGTGACGGTTTTCGGGCCGCGGCGAAGTTCTTCCAGAAGATGGCGCCGGTTGGGATCGGCAATCGCCATGAAGGCGTCGGAAAACATCATGCCTGTATTAGTGCGGCAAAGCCTTTCGAATCTCAACCGTCTGCTTCTGCTTTTCTTCTGGGATCAAGCCGCAATGCTTCAGGGGTCACCGAACGGTCGGCCGGCTGCGTCTTGAAGGCGTCACGATCGCCGATCGGCACCGGCGCGCGGCGGCTGATGCGCAGCAGCGTGTAGCCCGCCAGGCAGAGATGCGCCAAGGCGGTCGCCAGGAACAGACCTTCCGGGCGCATCCAGCCCATCAAAGCGGCGGCGAGCAAGGGTCCAATCATCGTGCCGAAGCCGTAGAGCAGCAACAGCCCGCCAGATACCTTGACGAAATCCTCCGAGCGCGCGTGGTCGTTGGCATGCGCCACGGCGATCGAATAGAGCGTGTAGGCGAAGGCACCATAGGCTGCGGTGAAGACGATGACGAAGATGCCGGAGCGTGGCTCGAACAGGAAGATCATGAGCGCGAACAAGGCCGCGCCGAAAGCAGCGCCCGCCAGCACGAAACGCCGGTCGGTCTTGTCGGACATGCGCCCGGCGGGAAGCTGCATGGCGGCACCGGCAACGACCACAAGGCTCATCATCAGGGCGATCTCGGCCGTGGAGATGCCGATACGGGCGCCGTAGACCGCGCCAAGCGTGCCCCAGGCCCCGTTGGCGATGCCGATCAACACGCAGGCGACCGCCGAAACCGGCGAATTGGCATAAAGGCCTTTGACGTCGAGCGAGACATCCTGCAGCGGCTTGGGGTGGGAGGCGCTCGAGACCGCGGTCGGAATGAGCGACAGGCAAAACAGGATGCCGGTGATCATGAAAAGCGACGCCGATTTCACGTCGCCGCCGGCGACGATCATCTGCCCGCCCATGATCGAGGCATAAGTGACCATCATGTAGAGGCCGAAGACGGTCCCGCGGTTCTCGTTGGTGGCCTTCTCGTTCAGCCAGCTTTCGATGACCATGAAGGCACCGGCCATGGTGAAGCCTGTGAAGGCGCGCAGCAGGATCCAGACATATTCGTCGATGATCAACCCGGTGAGCAGCGCCACGATGGCGCCGGATGCGGCAAAGGCGCCAAATGCGCGCACGTGGCCTGCGCGGCGCACGATGCGCGGTGCGAAGAAGCAGCCAGTGACGAAGCCGCCGGCCCACGCCGTGCCCATCAGGCCGAGCGATGCGGTCGAGAAACCTTCCAGTTGACCGCGCAGGGGCAAGAGCAGCCCATGCAATCCAGATGCCGCGAGCAGGAAAGCGGTGCCGCGAAGCAGCGAGAGGATCGGTCTGTAGGTTGCGAACATTGTTTGATCCGGCTCAGGTTTGGCGGGGACGCTGGGTCTGAAGACAGTCGCATTCGGGCTTTTCGGCGGCGGGCTTTGCGCCCGCGCTTCTATCCGCGGCGGAACAGTGCTTCGGCCGCGGATTTGGTGGTGTCCTTGGCCTTGAGTTCGGCTTCCAGGCGGGCGATTTCGTCGCGCAGGATGCCGATCCGCTCGGTCAAGTCGCTGACGGAAAGCAGTGACAGGTCCTGCCCGATCTCGTGCGGGCGCGCCTTCTTCTTGGGTTCGTCGTCGAAGATCGCCATCGTCGCTCCTCCTCCGCCAAGACCAGATTGGCCATTTGCCTGATTTGGCAATCAGCATACATAGGGCAGGGGCGTCGATGCAAACAGCCGATCGGATAACGGCGAGGAAAGACGGGAAATCTCATGGCGAGCGGACAGAAGATTCCGGCAAGAATGACGGCCATCGCGATCTCGGAGCCTGGCGGTCCACGGGTGCTGAAGCCGGAAACGCGCGACGTGCCGCAGCCCGGGCCCGGCGAGATCCTGATCAAGGTGCATGCCGCCGGCGTCAATCGGCCCGATATCCAGCAGCGCAAGGGTGCGTATCCGGCACCGCCCGGCGCATCGGACCTGCCGGGCCTCGAGGCATCGGGCGAAGTGGCCGCCCTTGGCGACGACATATCGCGCTGGCGTATCGGCGACCGCGTCTGCGCGCTGACGCCGGGCGGCGGCTATGCCGAATATGTCAAGGTTCATGCCGGCAGCGTGCTGCCGTTGCCCGCCGGCTTCACCCATACCGAAGCCGCGGCTGTGCCGGAAAACTACTTCACCGTCTGGCACAATGTGTTCGAGCGTGGCGGCCTCAAGAAAGGCGAGACGCTGCTCGTCCATGGCGGCTCGTCCGGCATCGGCACGACAGCAATCCAGCTTGCCTCGGCCTTTGGCGCCTATGTCATCACCACCGCCGGCAGCAAGGAGAAATGCGACGCCTGCCTGAAGCTCGGCGCAGACCGGGCGATCAACTATCGCGAGGCGGATTTCGTCGCCGCAGTCAAGGAGGCGACGGGGGGCAAGGGCGCCAATGTCATCCTCGACATGGTCGGCGGCGACTATGTGGGGCGCAACTACGAGGCTGCTGCGGTTGAGGGCCGGATCGTCCAGATCGCCGTGCAGGCGGGTGCTGTCGCAAGCGCGGATTTTTCGAAGATCATGGTCAAGCGGCTTACCCACACCGGGTCGACGCTGAGGCCACGCACCGTCGAGTTCAAAGCGGCGATCGCGGCGGCGCTGGAAGCGCAGGTGTGGCCGTTGCTCGGCACGCGCAAGGTTGCTCCTGTCATGGACATGATTTTCCCGCTCAGCGAAGCCTGGCGGGCGCATGAGCGGATGGAAGACGGCGAGCATATCGGCAAGATTGTGCTCGATGTAGGCTGACAGCGAGGTCAGCGCCTCACTGCCTACAAGATGAACAGAAGCTTAATGCTGCAATGCAGCATTTGCATCATTGCTATGCAAAATCAGCCATTCAAGTCCTCATCGATGACGCCTATTTGAGCACCATCGAAACGAACATCATTTTGGAGGACTACCATGAACCCGATCCGCGCTTTCCGTAACTGGCGTATGTACACCGAGACCGTCCGCGAACTGAACCGTCTCAACGCGCGTCAGCTCAGCGATCTCGGCATCAACCGCGCCGACATCGAAAAGATCGCCCGCAGGGCCATCTGAATTCGAGCATGGTTCGATGTAGGGTGGCTCACCGTTTCACTGAACGCTGAACCGCTCTAGCTCCTGCCGATGCGACTCCGGACGGAAAACCGTTTCACGCTTTTCCCGGAATTGCTCTAAGGAGCGGACCTTGCCGTAGAAGCAAGAGCCGGAGCAGACGGTTTTGCCGTCGCCGGTTCCGAGCCCGCTGGACCTCGTCCGGCGGGTTTTGTCTTTTTGGGGCCATCAACCGCATGCGCTCGACAGCAATCTGAGGTTGACCTTCAACGGCCGCCCTTGCGCAAGGGAGGCCGCCAGCCGCGCCTCTGCGGGGTCGATCGAGGAACCTACTTCGACAAGTGGTTCAACTATAATGGACGGTGGACGCTCACCCAACTCTACGATCATGCCGTGACCGATCCGGTACCGCTCTCAATGGATTTCGTCAGTGCCAACAATCTGGACCCATACGATTCTGATGGCCTGCGCGCCACGAGCGAGACCGGCATCTGGTTCACCTATGTGCCGGACATGGACGGCTACGTAACGGTTTTCTGGCTATCGGACCGCGTAACCTATCGCCTGTTCAGACAATACCATCCGCGCGATGCGGACGGCTGGGCGAATGGCTGGCTCTCGGTGGAAGGAGTTATCGGCATCTGGACGAACAATTCATTCGCAGGTCGCGACTACGTCGAAATTTCGAGCAGCAACGGCAATGCGCACGACACGCTACAAGCGAGCGGGGTCCTTTTCATTCACAACAGTACATACCCCGTCCAGGCGGGAAAACTGGTCCATGTGCTGATCGGAACGCGGTCGAAAGTCTTTAGTGCGACGGAACAGGCATCAATTTGGGGGCCGGCGTTGTCGCGCGAATTGATCACCCCATTTCCATCTTCACGCGAGCGGGGCTGGAGCCATATTCGCCGTTCTACTGAACCTGGATGACAACTGGGCCGCTACCGTTTCGAGGCATTCGACCTGGGGTAAGGTGGAGCTGTCGGGCCGATACCGACAGGCCGGAAAGCCGACCCGCGATTTTTTGCGCCGTCCGTCGAACAAGGGGCGGCCGCGCTCCGGGCGATCTGACGGTCTTGGGAGCGCGCAGCGCACGCGGTGCGGTCTTTGGCTCCAAAAACATTGCGAAACGACCCGAGAGCGGTTATACAGACCGCGAATTTCCCATTTGGTGGCTCTAAACCACCGCCCGCGCGGGAACGCGGGCGAACGAGAAGGAATTGTAAAATGGCCAATACGCTGCTGATGCCCAAGGCGACCGCTGTCTGGCTGGTCGACAATACCGCACTTTCCTTCGAGCAGATCGCGCAGTTCTGCGGGCTGCATCCGCTCGAGGTCAAGGCAATCGCCGACGGTGAATCGGCGCAAGGCATCAAGGGCATGGACCCGATCATGACCGGACAGCTGACCCGCGACGAGATCGCCCGTGCCGAGAAGGATCCGAACCAGCGCCTGAAGCTTTCGGACCCCAAGGTGCGGGTGCCCGAATCCAAGCGCAAGGGGCCGCGCTACACGCCGCTGTCGAAGCGCCAGGACCGGCCGAACGCGATTCTGTGGCTGGTGCGCAACCATCCCGAGCTCAAGGACGCGCAGATCTCGCGCCTCGTCGGCACCACCAAGTCGACGATCGAACAGATCCGTGAGCGCAAGCACTGGAATTCGGCCAATCTGCAGCCGATGGATCCGGTCACGTTGGGCCTCGCCTCGCAGATCGACCTCGACATGGAAGTCAATCGCGCCTCGCGCGGCCGCGAACAGGCGCAGCCGGTCGGCGACACGCTGCTGCCGGCGGCCTTGACCGAGCGGCTGGTGCCGGCTCCCGAGAAGCCGAAGGACGAGGATGCCGAACTCGACGCCAACGCCGTGTTCGCCAAGCTTTCGGCCTTGAAGTCGAAGAACACGGACAATGACGACGACGAGTGAGGTTGTCTGACATTCTAGAGCGGGATGAATTTAGGTTGGGCATAGCCTGCCTCTGTGAAGTAATTTCGGCATTCGGTTGACGTGACGGTGCCGAGGATT
>NZ_JAMYMR010000051.1:0-34977 GCF_040318635.1 Mesorhizobium sp. M1066 | reverse complement strand
CATCGCCAACAGAATCACATCCCAACGCCAGACAACCAATCAAAAGCGAGTCATCCACCTCAAAAGATGTGTGCATCCCCTAGCCACATTCGTGGGGGCGAGGAACCCAAGTTCTGCCAAACACGGCATTTGGACTGGAGCGAAACCCTACTCGGCCGCCACCTTGGCCATCGGATTGTTCGGGTGCGTCGTCCAGTTGGCATAGACCGGCGATACCGGCCTGCCGGTGCGCTGGTCCATCACGCCTGCCGCCAGCGGTTCCATGGTGATGCAGTTCTCGACCGGGCAGACATTAACGCACAGATTGCAGCCGACGCATTCGGCCTCGATCACCTCGAAGTGCCTGACGCCGTCGACCATGTTGGTGATCGCCTGGTGCGAAGTGTCCTCGCAGGCGATGTGGCAGCGGCCGCATTTGATGCAGGCATCCTGGTCGATACGCGCCTTGGCGACGTAGTTGAGGTTGAGATACTGCCAATCGGTGACATTGGGCGTGGCGCGGCCGACGATGTCGTTGAGCGAGGCGTGCCCCTTCTCGTCCATCCAGTTTTCGAGGCCCGCGATCATTTCCTGCACGATCTTGAAGCCATAGGTCATTGCCGCCGTGCAGACCTGCACATTGCCGGCGCCGAGCGCCATGAATTCGGCAGCATCGCGCCAGGTGGTGATGCCGCCGATGCCGGAGATCGGCAGGCCGCGGGTTTCGGGATCGCGCGCGATCTCGGCGACCATGTTCATGGCGATCGGCTTCACCGCCGGGCCGCAATAGCCGCCATGCGAGCCCTTGCCGTCGATTGTCGGCTGCGGCGCGAAGCTGTCGAGGTCGACACCGGTGATTGAATTGATGGTGTTGATCAGCGACACCGCGTCGGTGCCGCCGGCATGTGCCGCCCGTGCGGGCTTGCGCACATCGGTGATGTTGGGCGTCAGCTTGGTGATGACGGGCATGCGGGTGTTCTGCTTGCACCAGCGCACCACCATTTCGATATATTCCGGCACCTGGCCGACAGCCGCGCCCATGCCGCGTTCCGACATGCCGTGCGGACAGCCGAAATTGAGCTCGATGCCGTCGGCCTCCGTCTCCTCGACCACCGGCAGGATCGCCTTCCAGGCCTCCTCGACGCATGGCACCATCAGCGAGACGACGATGGCGCGGTCGGGCCAGTCCTTCTTGACCTGCTTGATCTCGCGCAAATTGACCTGCAGGTCGCGGTCGGTGATCAGCTCGATGTTGTTGAGGCCGAGCAGGCGGCGGTCGGCGCCCCAGATCGCGCCGTAGCGCGGGCCGTTGACGTTGACCACCGGCGGACCTTCCTCGCCCAGCGTTTTCCACACGACGCCGCCCCAGCCGGCCTTGAAGGCGCGGATGACGTTGTAGGCCTTGTCGGTCGGCGGCGCCGAGGCCAGCCAGAACGGATTGGGCGATTTGATGCCGACGAAATTGTTTCTGATATCTGCCATGCTCATGCCCTCCCGTTCGAGGTCAGTGCCCGATTGATGCTCTCCGCCGCGTCACGGCCTTGCGCGACCGCCGAGACGGTCAGGTCGTCGCCACCGAAGATGCAGTCGCCACCGGCCCAGACCCTGTCGAGCGACGTGCGCCCTTCCGCATCGACCTTGATGCGGCCGGCTTCGAGGTCGATCGAAGCACCACTGCCGTTAAGAGCCGCCGGCACGAAGCTCTGTCCAATCGCCTTGAACACCTGGTCGGCAACGAGCGTCAGTGTCTCGCCGGTGCCGGCAAGCTTGTCGCCGTTCAGCGCCGTGTATTCGAGTTCGACGGCGGTGACCTTGCCGCCTTCGGCGATCACCCGCTTCGGCTGCAGCCAGTGGCGGATGCTGACGCCGTTGGCTGCCGCCAGATCCTGTTCGAATTCGGAAGCGTTCATGTGCTCCTGGCCGCGCCGGTAGCAGATCGTCACCTCCTCGGCGCCGAGCAGCTTCGACTGTACCGCGGCGTCGATGGCCGTCATGCCTCCACCGATGACGACGACACGGCGGCCAACCGGCAGGCCGGAAAGGTCGCTGGCCTGGCGCAGTTCGGCAATGAACTCGACCGCGTTGATGACGCCGTCGGCCTCCTCGCCATCAGCACGCAGCGCGTTGACGCCGCCAAGGCCCATGCCGAGAAACACCGCATCGTAATTGCGGATCAGGTCCGACAGCTGGTAGTCGCGGCCGAGCGCCTTGCCGTTCTGGATGTCGATGCCACCGATCGCGGTCACGTAGTCGACTTCGGCCTGGGCGAAATCGTCGACACTCTTGTAGGCGGCGATGCCGTATTCGTTGAGGCCACCGGCCTTCGCGCGCGCTTCCAGGATGGTCACGTCATGGCCGTGGCGGGCGAGCCGGTGCGCGGCCGCAAGGCCGGCCGGCCCGGCGCCGACCACGGCGACAGTCTTGCCGGTCGGCTCGGCGCGCGGGTAGAACTGCTTGTTCTCGCTCATGGCGACATCGGTGGCGTAGCGCTGCAGGCGGCCGATCTGCACCGGCTTGCCTTCCGCCACCTCGCGCACGCAGACTTCCTCGCACAGCGTCTCGGTCGGGCAGACGCGGGCGCACATGCCGCCCAATATGTTCTGATCGAAGATGGTCTTGGCCGAACCGATCGGATTGCCGGTCGAGATCTGGCGGATGAACAGCGGAATGTCGATCGAGGTCGGGCATGCATTCATGCACGGCGCGTCGTAGCAGAAATAGCAACGATCGGATTCGACCAGCGCCTCGTGATGATCGAGCGGCGGGTGCAAGTCGGAAAAATTGTCCGCATACTGGTCGGCCGAGAGCCTACCGCCCGCAATGCCTTCCCTGAATTGGCCTTCTGGCATCGTCAGTTCCCCATGTTTTCTTTTGAGGAAGGCTAGCACGTTTTATTTTTTTATCAATTGGTCAATTTTTGGCGCAAGCCACTGAAAAGGCTGGATAATAACATGATAATAATCCTCAAGTTTGATCCGCCCGTTGCCACTCATGAAAGCATGCATGGGATGGCCTCTAGGTAGCGTCAAGCTGTTCGAGATGCGCACGGGATGGTAGGCGCTTGAGGGTGCACGGCTTTCTTACAAGTGGAGGGGATGATGACCAATGACCAGGAGACGGTTCAGCGTTGGGAGCCCGTGGAAGATTTACCTCAGGCAGCCTGTCAGGTTTGGCGTCTGAAATCCGACAATCACTTTGAACTTACCGTTGAAGGCGACTTCTTCATCGGGACATCCGAACGGACCCTCAAAATAGAGTTTCATAGAGTGCTAGCCCTTTCGGCTCACGACGACATGCTGGGACTGGCCCATGTCCGCGATGGTGACTCGGTCCCGTTGATAGATCCTGGCAGCCAAGTCACCTATAGGTGTCCCATCCTGCGGGTGGAGAACTCACATTGGTTGCGATCAATCCCAGGTCCAACAGACGACTGCTCACATTTTCTGTTGCTCAGTCTCGAATGCACGGTTGAGGTGATTGCTCGTGAAGCCACAGCTGCTTGGGTCTGACCACAGCTGACACGACCCCCATCCGCTCCGGATAGGACAGACCTCAGATTGGTGGCGCGGCGTTGATTAGGGTGCCCGCTCTAGGAGCGGGCTCGGGCATACCACCATGGATAGCCCGGACCTCCTCCGCGACCAGTTGCTGCAGCCGCCACAGATTGCGGTCATGGATGCCGAATTCCTCGAGATGGCTGACCGTGTTGTAGAGATATTCGGCGCCGGATCCGATATGCCCGCAGGCTCTGGCCAGCACGCTCGCCACTCTGTCCAACGGCTGGTTCGGCGACGTTCCCCTGCCCTTCACGCCGACCCAGAAGCCGAGCGCGCGCAGCGTGCCTTGCGGCGTATGCACCGGCAGCCAGCGGACCGTCTCGATGCTTTCGTGGTCGCTGATCTCGCGCCGCAGCAGCCTTTCAATCTGCGCCGGTTTCTCGCCCTCCGGCAAGCGATAGATCACCCCGTTGCAGCGTCCGCCCCGTTCGAGCGCCATCATCAATCCCGGCTGCTCGGCGCTGCCGCGCCACCGCACCATGTCGAGGCAGAAGGACCTGTGCCAGCCAAAGCCGTGGCGAGCTGTTGCTCGACCGACTCGAATTCCGGCTTCCAGATCAGCGACCCATAGGCGAACACCCATAGCGGTCCGTCATCGGCTTCATTGGACAGCCGCAAGGCAAGGTCTCGAAAGTCCTCGTCGTTCATGTCTGTCCAACTCGGATCCGGGCCGGGATCGGCCTCTTCCCGATGGCACAGTGCGACAAGCTCGGGCGTGAGCGACATCAAGCGCATGGACGACAACCCCTCATGACCGCAGAGAAATCGAAAACCAGCGCGCGTGCAACCAGGGAACGCTTGGCACGCATGCCCATTGTTGTCCGGGCGATGTCGGATTTCCGTCGTGAGGATCGTCCTATGGTGGACGACGATCGATGCATGAAAGGTGAGGAGACCGAAAATGCCAAAAACCCCGATGCCCTTCTTCTGGTACGAACTGATGACATCAGATCTCGACGCCGCCGAGGCGTTCTACACCCAAGTGGTCGGCTGGACGGCGCAGCCCTTCGACACAGCCCCCGGCATGCCGCGCTATATCGTGATGAATGTCGGCGAACGTGGCGTCGGCGGCCTGATGACCTTGCCCGAGGATGCCGCCAAGATGGGCATGCCGCCGGCCTGGCTTGGCTATATCCACACCAGGGATGTCGACGCCGCCACGGCATCGCTGGAGAAAGCCGGCGGCACCGTTCACCGGCGGCCCGACGACATTCCGGGCGTCGGCCGCTTTGCCGTCGTCGCCGATCCGCAAGGCGCGACCTTCATGTTCCTGCAGCCGAACGGCCCGGACCAGCCTGTCGTGCCGGCCGGCACGCCGGGCCACATCGGCTGGCACGAGCTTTATACGAGCGACTGGAAAGCCGCGTTCGATTTCTATTCCGAGCAATTCGGCTGGGTCGACGCCGGCGATTTCGACATGGGCCCGATGGGCACTTACCAGACTTTTACGGCTGGCCCCGAATCCGGCGGCGGCATCATGAACAAGCCGGAGCAGATCCCGGTGCCGGTCTGGCAATTCTACTTCAACGTTGCGGCCATCGACGCGGCGGCAAAACGGGTCACCGACAATGGCGGCAAGATCCTGATGGGCCCGATGGAGGTCCCCGGCGGCAGTTGGATCGTCCAATGCCAGGATCCGCAAGACGCGCACTTCGCCTTGATGGCGCCAGTCCGCTGACCGCGATCGAACACCGCTGAAACAAAGCGCGGGTTTTCATCAGACCACCGATGAAGGCCTCTACCCCTGCCTGGCGCCGTCTCATTCCGGCGCCAGCACCGCAACCTTCAGCTCAGCTTTTTTCGCGCCGCTGAACTGGACGGTGGCCGGGCCGGGCGCAAGCTTGAAGCGCACGCTCTTGCGGATGCCAGGGCATGTTTTCACGCCGCTATAGCCCGCCGACTTGATGGCCTGGCCATCCTGGATGACATCGATCCAGGCCTCCCCCGAGAGACTGATCTGGATGGCTCCCTCGGATGGCACTTCCACGCTGGCGACCGCCCCAAACGTGTCTGATGCCGGCGCACGTTCGGGCGCCACCGCAAAACCGGCTTTCTCTACCGGCACCAGCGCCAGGTCCGCAGCCGCACCAACCGCCAGCGCCGCTCCGGACGGCGTTGCCGGTGCCGCGGCAAACAGGGTCTGCTCCCGCGTCACCGGCCATTTGAAGGCCTCACAGCCGGCGTCCTCGGCCATGGCGAAGCTGGTGCCTGCGACGATCGCGAACAGGCTGATGACGACTTTTTTCATGGCAAGACCCTCACACATTGAGATTGTTGTACACGCATTAATACAACCATAGAGGTATTAATGCAACCCTGGCGAGAAAAACTTGAAGGGAATTGGGAACATTCCCAATCACTGATTGTTGATGGCAAACCAGGGGAAATGAATGGTCCAATGCCGGGTGATAAACTATGGCCGATCCCGGAAGCTAAAGGAGTTTTAGATGAAGCTTTTCGACGGCCTTGCCAGATATCAGCCGCAGGCACTCGGCATTCTGCGCATTGTGACCGCGCTGCAGTTCATCGAGCATGGCAGCCAGAAACTGTTCAACTTCCCCGTCAGCGCCGATCCCCACGCCCTTTCCGGGCTGACCATGACCGCCGGCATCCTCGAATTCGCCGGCGGCATCCTGCTGGCGCTCGGGTTGTTCACGCGGCCCGTGGCATTCCTTCTGGCCGGCGAAATGGCGATCGCCTATTTCATGGCGCACGCGCCGCGCGACTTCTTCCCGGTCAACAATGGCGGCGATTCGGCGATCTCGTTCTGCTTCATCTTCCTCTATCTGGTGTTTGCGGGCGCGGGCGCCTTCGCGCTGGACAACCGCCGCAGCGCCTGACGCCCAGAAGAAGGGGCGTGCCTAGTGCATGTCGCCCAAAAGTGCCCAGCGGTTTTGGGACAACGACATGCACAAAACAGGAATCTGAAGCGCATCGGCGAAGCCGAAGCGCTTCAGGCACGCATCCGTTCGAAATTGGCGTCGAAAAGCGGCACCGCCTGAATGCGCGCCGCATGGCGCTTGCCCAGCAGCTCGATTTCGAAGCCGTCGCTCTCATCGGCGATCCCCTTCGGCACATAGCCGATGGCGACGGATTTCTTCGAATGATGCGCATAGCCGCCCGACGTCACCCAGCCGCGCACCGCACCATCGAACCAGATCGGCTCGTCGCCAATGACATCGGCATCGTCGGCATCGACGATAAAGGCGCGCAGGCGCAATTTGCCGCCCAGCTTGCGCTCGGCCAGCGCCGCGGCCTTGCCGATGAAATCGGCGTCCTTGCCGTAAGCAACGAAGCGGTCGAGCCCCGCTTCCAGCGGTCCGTAGATCGGCCGGTACTCGCGCCCCCATGAGCCGTAATTCTTGTCCAGCCGCAGCGCATTGAGGGCGCGTGAGCCGAACAGGCCGATGCCGAATTCCTCGCCCGCCGCCATCAGCGCTTGATAGGCGGCGCGCTGGTATTCCGGCGCCACCCAGATTTCGTAGCCGAGATCGCCGGTATAGCTCACACGGCCGACTAGGCACGGCGCCATGCCGATATCCATCCGGCCAATGGCCATGAAGGAAAATGCCGCATTGGAGACATCCGAACGCGTGGCCTTTGCCAGCACATCCCGCGCCTTCGGCCCCGCGATCGACAAGCCGCTGAGCTTCTGACCCAGCGCCTCGATGCGGACCGAGCCGTCGTCTGGCAGGTGCTGCTCGAACCAGCGCATGTGGTATTGCTCGGCGATGCCGGAGCCGGCGAGGAACCAGCCGTCTTCCCCCAGATTGGCCAGCGTGAAGTCGCCGATCAGCCTGCCGTCCTGCTTCAGCATCGGCGCCAGCGTCATGCGGCCGGGTTTCGGCAGTTTGCAGGCAAGCATCCGGTCGAGCCAGGCGGCCGCCCCCTCACCCGTCACCTTGTATTTGGCGAAGCTCGAAATCTCGGACAGGCCGACACCGTCACGAACCGTCGCGACCTCCCTGGCGACCTGCGTGAAGTCGCTCGAGCGGCGCCACGAGAATTCGTCCTTGACGCCTTCCGGCGCGTACCACAGCGGCACTTCCAGCCCATAGGCAACGCCCCATTGCGCACCCCCAGCAGACAGCAGATCATAGACCGGTGTCATCTTCAGCGGCCGCCCGGCGGGCAGCTCCTCATTGGGGAAGCGGATCGAAAAGCGCCTGGAATAATTCTCGCGCACCTTGGCGTTGGTATAGGCCATCGTCGCCCAGTCGCCGTAGCGCGCGACATCCATCGCCCAGATATCGGCGCCGGGATCGCCCTCGATCATCCAGTTCGACAAAGCGAGGCCGACGCCGCCGCCTTGCGAAAAACCGGCCATGACGCCGCAGGCGACCCAGAAGCCCGGCAGGCCGCGCACCGGCCCGACCAGCGGGTTGCCGTCCGGCGCGAAGGTGAAGGGGCCGTTGATGATCTGCTTGATGCCGGTGTTCTGGAAGGCCGGGAAATGGCGGAAGCCGACCTCCAGCGACGGCGCGATGCGGTCGATGTCGGGCGCCAGCAATTCATGGCCGAAATTCCATGGCGTCTGGTATTCGGACCACGGCTTGTTGGCCTTCTCATAGGTGCCCATCAGCATGCCGCCGCGCTCCTGGCGCAGGTAAAGCTCGCCGTCGAAGTCGACCGCGTGGATGATCTCGGTGCCGGTCTTGGCGTTCCAGGCGGCGACCTCCGGCATATCCTCGGTGATCAGGTACATGTGCTCCATGGCCAGCACCGGCAGTTCGAGACCAACCATGCGGCCGACCTCGCGCGCCCACAGGCCGCCGGCATTGACGACATGCTCGGCCACCACCTCGCCCTTGTTGGTGATGACCCGCCACAGCCCGTCGGGCCGCCGCACGATGTCCTCGACCTTGGTGAAGCGCTCCACTTCCGCCCCAAGTTTCCGCGCGGCCTTGGCATAGGCATGGGTGACGCCCGAGGGGTCGAGATGGCCATCCTCCTTGTTTCTGACGGCGCCGACGAACTGCCTGGGGTCGAGCAGCGGCATCAGCTCCGCCGCTTCATTGGGTGAGATCTCCTCAAGCTCGATACCGAGATAGCGGCCCTTGGCTACGACGCCGCGCAGCCAGTCCAGCCGCGCCTCGGTTGCCGCCAGAAGCACGCCACCGGTCAGATGCACGCCGGTCGCCTGGCCGGAAAGCTCCTCGATCTCCTTGTAGAGGTTGATCGTGTATTTCTGCAGCTTGGCGACGTTGGGGTCTCCATTGATGGTGTGCATGCCGCCGGCCGCGTGCCAGGTCGAACCCGACGTCAGTTCATCGCGCTCCAGCAGGACAACATCGGTCCAGCCATGGCGGGCGAGATGGAACAGCACGGAGCACCCGACGACACCGCCGCCAATGACCACGACCTTTGCATGCGATTTCATGGATTTTTCTCTGATATCAGTGAGTTGGATGGGAAGGATGAATCTGGGTGGGAGGGATCACGGCTCGCCCTGCCCGATCGCTTCCTTGCGCTTGGCCATGTAAGCCTCCAGCGCCTCGCGCACGGCGATATCCATCACCGGCTCGACATAGTCTTCCAGCGCCTTCTTCCACAGCCGTGTCGCCCGCGCCGTGGCGTCGAGCCCGCCGGCCTCTTGCCAGGCCTCGTAGTTCTGCCAGTTGGACAGCATCGGCTGGTAGAAGGCGGTGGCGTAACGCTCCAGCGTGTGCGGCTCGCCGAAGAAATGGCCGCCGGTCGGCACCGCACCCAGCGCCTCGACGGCAAGCTCGGCCTCGTTGACCTCGATCGGGCGCAGGAATTCCATCATGTGCTGGATCATCTCGACATCGATGATGAGTTTTTCGAACGACGCCGTCAGCCCGCCCTCCTGCCAGCCGGCGGCGTGGTAGACGAGGTTGCCGTGGCCGAGCACCGCGCCCCACAGCGCCATCAGCGTCTCATAGGCGCCCTGCGCATCGGCGGCGTTGGAAGCCGAGCCCGGTGTCGTGCGGTATGGCAGCCCGTATCGCCGCGCCAGTTGCCCCGACGCAATATTGGCCTTGGTGTTCTCAGGCGTGCCGAAGGCCGGCGCGCCGGACTTCATGTCGACATTGGAGGTGAAGGCGCCGTACATGACCGGCGCGCCCGGACGGACAAGCTGCGTCAGCACGACGCCGAACAGCGCCTCGGCGTTCTGCTGCGCCAGCGCGCCGGCCAGCGTCACCGGGCTCATCGCCCCCATCAGCGTGAACGGCGTCACCGCCACCGACTGGCCGAATTCGGCCATGGTCATCAGGCCGTCGGCCATCATCTCGTCGAAGCGGCGCGGCGAGTTGACCGAGATGATCGTGGTGATGCCGGGATCGTCGCGCATCTGGTCGAGCGTCAGCCCGCGCGAAATCGCCATCATCTCGATGCCGTCCAGCGCCCTGCCTCGGCCGATCGCCGAGACATGGAAACTCTTGTCGGTCAGCGTCAGGTTAGTGAAGTAGGTGTCGAGATGGCGGGAATTGGCCGGCAGCTCCACTGGTGCGCAGACCTGGTTGCCCAGCATGTGGATGCAGTTGAAATGCTGCGCCAGCCGGGTCAGATCCGCATAGTCGCGCAAATTGCCGGCGCGGCGGCCGCGCTCCATGTCGTGCACATTCGGCGGCCCGGCAACGAGCGTGAAATTGATGGTGTTGCCGCCGAGATGAACCGCGTTGGCCGGGTTGCGCGGCGTCAACACATAGCTGGACTGCGTGGTCTTCAGCACGTCTTCGACCAGGCCGCGATCGATGCGGACATTGGCTGAGGCATGATCGACTTTGGCGCCGGCCTTCTCGAACAGCGACAGCGCCCGCGGGCTCATCACCTCGATGCCGAAATTCTCCAATATGTGCATCGACGCCTGATGGATCTGCTCGATCTGGTCGGGCGACAGCATGGCCATTGGCGGATAGGGATTTGTCACCCGCCTGAGCGGCAGTTGCGGGATGGCCGATGGCCCTCTGTTGCTGGTGCGCTCGGCGCCGCGTTTGCGTCTTGGTTCGTTCATGCCGGTATCAAAGCCCCGGCAAACCGGGCAAGCTGTCAGAAATACGTCGTTTGCGGGCGCGATTTTAGCCACGGCGGCATTTCTGCAATGTCTGTTTAGAAAAAGCGACGAAGTCCGTCGGATTATCGATACTGGATTTCCTTGAGAGACTGCGCCGGCGAAGCGTTAACGAGCGCTGCAAGATTCCCTTTATGATTTCGGCCTATTGCTCTGCCGATGCGTAGCTCGAGTTTTAGTAAAATTGGTGCGGTTTGCGTGCTGCTGGCGCTTTCGGCCTGCGCCACGTCGCCCAGCCACATCAACAATGTCTGTGCCGTCTTCGACCAGAATGACGGCTGGTTCGACAACTGGCAGTCAGCCGCCGAGCGCGCCCAGCAGAAATACGGCATCCCCGTTCCCGTGCTGATGGCGACGGTGCGCAAGGAATCCGGTTTCAAGAGCAATGCACGGCCGCCGCGCACCAAGCTGCTCGGCTTCATTCCGTGGAAGCATGTCTCGTCGGCCACCGGCTTCTCGCAGGCGCTGGACGGCACCTGGTCGCAATATCAGCGCGAGACCGGCAACTGGGCGGCACGGCGGACGAAATTCGCCGACGCCGTCGACTTTGTCGGCTGGTACCATTCCAAGACATCCGACACGTACGGCGTCGCCCGCAACGATACCTACAATCTCTACCTGGCCTACTATCTCGGCTGGACCGCCTATGGCCGCGGCAACCGGGGCGATGCCGGCGTCCAGGGCTATGCCCGGGCCACCGACAAGATGGCGCGGGACTATGCGCAGCAACTGAGTGAGTGCGGCAACTGACTTTGCCGGAGCATTACGCAGCCAAGTGAAATCACTTGGCGCTGCGGAAAAGTGATGTCGCCTTGATCGGAACAGGCCTCCGAATTCATCCGCTCGGGATCAGATGGAGGGTCGGCTTGCCTCCCTTTACTGCCGCGGTCGATAACTTTCGGTCAAAGGTCGCCAATTTGCCGTCACGCGCCTTTGCGAGCCCCAGGAGATAGCTATCCGTTACTTGCGCCGAGGTTAGGATTCTAGCTGCATCAATGTCGCCGGAACCGACGAGACTGATGTCGTCCGACCAGAACTGATGTCCTGAAAGGGTATGTAGTTTGCCGACAATCTGCGCAACGACAGCGGGCGAACCCGGAGAATTAGGATATTTCGGGCTGCTCAAAATCCTGATGACACCATTCTCGGTAATGGGACATGTAGCCCATGATATATGCCCGGTGGATTGGAACCACCGATGGGCATCTTCATGCGCAACGTGAGCCGGATCGATCAACGCAATCAAGACGTTGACGTCAAGCAGGAAGGTCACGGCAGTTCATCGCGAAGCGCATTGACCATTTCCAGATCGACCATCGGGCCGTCGGGCCGCGATGAGAGTAAGGGAATACCATTGCGCTCACCGCCAGACTGCGGCCTGCGCAGTGATCGGCGAACCAGATCGGAAATGACCTCGCCAACGCTGCGATCCTGCTGTTGCGCCATGGCCTTGGCGGCAAGGAGGACATCGTCATCGATTGCAAGCGTCGTTCTCACAATACGTTTCCTTAATGCGCATCAAACATCACGCATCACATAAGGCAATTGGCGGAGATATTCAAGCGAACGTAGCTCTGTCATTCCTTGACAGATATGAGATATGACGATGCCGCGGAGGCAAAACTCCGACGAGAGGCATTGCCTCTATGTCGGTCAGCTCGGCCTTTTGCCGCGCGGACGTTTTGGCGGCGGGCCGGCAAAACCGGGGCCATCGCCATGCGGCGCGTCATCCGGCACGCCTTCGTGCGCGGCGTGCTCCTTGTCGAACTTGATCACCGGCTCCATCTTGGCCAGCACGTCATCGGAAAGCCAGCACAGGCTCATATGGCCGTCGCCGAGATGCTTGACCGGCGGCACCTTGGTCTCGCACAGATTGTCAGGCACCAGCTTCTTGTAGCCGCAGCGGGTCTGGAATGGGCAGCCGGACGGTGGGTTCATCGCCGAGGGAATGTCGCCCTCCAGCACGATGTGGCGCTTGACCACGCTGGTGTCGGCGATCGGGATCGCCGACAGCAGTGCCTCGGTATAGGGATGGTAGGGCGGCGCGAAGATCTGGTCGGTCGTGCCTTGCTCGACAATATAGCCGAGATACATGACCACGACGCGGTCGGCGATGTAGCGCACGACCGACAGATCATGGCTGATGAACAGCATTGTCGTCTTGTTCTTGCGCTGGATGTCCATCAGCAGTTCGGTCACCGCCGCCTGCACCGACACGTCGAGTGCCGAGACCGGCTCGTCGGCCACCACCACCTTGGCGTCGCCGGCAAAGGCGCGCGCCACGCCGATGCGCTGCTTCTGGCCGCCCGATAGCTGGCGCGGCTTGCGGGTTTCGAATGCCCGCGGCAGCTTCACCAGGTCGAGCAGTTCCAGCATGCGCTTGCGGCGATCGGCAACCGTCTTGCCGACATTGAACTTCTCCAGCGTGCGGATGATCTGCGAACCGACCGAATGGCTGGGATTGAGCGTGTCGAACGGATTCTGGAACACCATCTGGATCGACGACACCGTGTCGACGCTCCGCTTCTCGATGCCCGTCGATTGGATTTCCTTGTTGCCCAGCGTCACCGTGCCGGCACTTGCCGTCTCCAGCCCGAGCAGCACCTTGGCCAGCGTCGACTTTCCGCAGCCGGATTCGCCGACGATGGCGACCGTCTCGGATTCGCGCGCCATGAACGAGATCGTCTCATTGGCCTTGACGACGCGGCCCTCGCTCGAGCCGAACACCTCGCTGCCGCCGACCCTGTAGTATTTTCTGAGATCCTCGATCTTGAGCACCGGAGCGCCGGGCACGACGCGCTCATTGACCTTTTTGGCGCCGGGCGGCAGCGCCTCCCAGTCGATCTCGTTGAAGCGCACGCAGCGCGAGAAATGGCCTTCGTGACCCGCGACCTCGATCATCGGGATCTCGGCGGCGTTGCAGACGCCCTCGACGAAATGGTGGCAGCGAGGGCCGAAATTGCAGCCCTTGGGCCGCTCGTGCGGCAGCGGTAGCTGGCCGGGGATCGAAATCAGCGGCCGCGAATTCTTGTCGGCGCCGGGCAGCGGGATCGAGCGGAACAGCCCTTGCGTATAGGGGTGGCGCATCCGGTCGAACACGTCCTTGATCTTGCCCGTTTCGACCGCTTCGCCCGAATACATAACCGTGATGCGGTCGCAGGTTTCCAGGATCAGGCCGAGATTGTGTGACACGAAGATCATCGACGTGCCGAACTTCTCGCCGAGCCCTTTGACCAGGTCGACAATGCCCGCTTCCACCGTCACGTCGAGCGCCGTCGTCGGCTCGTCGAGCAAAAGCAGCGCCGGCTTCGACAGCAGCGCCATGGCAATGACGATGCGTTGCTGCTGGCCGCCCGAGAGCTGGTGCGGATAGGAGCGCATCATGCGCTCGGGATCAGGCAGCTTGACCGCGCGCACCATGTCAAGCGCGCGTTTATGGGCCTCTTCCTTCGACACCTTGTCGTGGATCAGCGGCACTTCCATCAATTGCTGGCCGACCTTCATCGCCGGGTTCAGGCTCGCCATCGGCTCCTGGTAGATCATCGCGATCTTGTTGCCGCGAATGGAGCGCAACTCCTCGTCGGAGAGCTCGCCCATGTCCTTGCCCTGGAACTTGATCTTACCGCCGACGATCTTCCCGATGTTGGAGAGGTCGCGCATGATGCCGAGCGACACGGTCGACTTGCCGCAGCCGGATTCGCCGACGATGCCCATCGCCTCGCCGGGCATGACGGTGCAGGAAAAATCCATGACCGCCGGGATCTCGCCCTTGCGGGTGAAGAAGGAGATCGACAGGTTCTCGATCTCGATGATCGGCGCGTTGGCCGGCCCATTGGTTGGCGTGGCGGGATTTCGAACTGCCTCGTTCATGGGTCGCTCCAATCCTGGTTCTTCTAGGCCTGTTTCTCTCAGGCGCATCGGGTCGAGACCCGCGAGATCAGTCTTTCATCGATTGTTCGCGCAGCGAGTCGGCGAGTAGGTTCAAGCCCAGCACGAACGACATCAGTGCGATCGTCGGCGGCAACGCCGGGTGGATGAAGGAGCGCAGCAGGCGGCTGGCGTCCTTGATCGCAGTGCCCCAGTCCGGACTTTCCGGCGCCAGGCCAAGGCCGAAATAACCGAGCGTGCCGAGCAGGATCGTGGTGTAGCCGATGCGCAGGCAGGCGTCGACGATCAGTGGCCCGCGCGCATTGGGCAGGATCTCCCATAGCATGATGTACCAGGGCGATTCACCGCGCGTCTGCGCCGCCGCCACATAGTCACGCGTCTTGATGTCCATCACCAGGCCACGCACGATGCGGAACACGCCGGGGCTGGAGGCGAACACCACCGCCACGAAAATATTGAGCTGGTTGGGGTCGATATGCACGATCTTCAGCGGATCGGCGTCGAAGACCAGGCCGGCATAGATCCAGCCGCCGAGGATCAGGGTGATGCCGAGCAGGATGTAGAGCCGGTCGGGCCGGTTCTTGTAGCGCGTCCAGAACAGCACGCTGAAGAAGATGATCGGGAACAGGAAGAAGACGCCGGCCATGCCATAGGGGATCGGCGTGTCCATGATGCCCGGCGTCACCAAAAGGTAAAACAGCAGGATCACAGGGAAGGCCAGCACGAGATTGGCCAGGAACGACAGCACGGTGTCGATCTTGCCGCCGTAGTAGCCGGCGGGCAGGCCGAGCGTGATGCCGACCATCAGCGCGAAGCCGGTTGCCGCAGGCGCGATGATCAGCACGATCTGGCTGCCATAGACCATGCGCGAAAACACGTCGCGCGCCAGCTTGTCGCCGCCGAACAGATAGGTCAGCCCCGATTTCGGTTCGACGGCGCCCGGCAGCACATCCTTCATGATGGGAATCTGGGCCAGCGGATCGAAGGGAGAAACGGTCGCGGCGAAGATTGCCGTGAACAGCCAGAACAGGCAGATGCCGACGCCGACGATGCCGACACCGCTGTCGAACAGCTGGCCGTAGAGCGCCAGCTTCTTCTTGTAGGCGAAGCTCGCGCCCATGACGATGACGAGCGCGATCCAGACCGGCCAGAAGCGCGACAGCACTTCGAAAACGACGGTTAAGCCACTGATGTATTGAACCGGCATCCGCTTCGCTCCCTACTGAACTCTGATACGCGGATTGAGAAATGCGTAGCCGACATCGGAAATGAGCTGCGTGATCAAGACGATGAACACCGAGACCAGCGAGCAGCCGAGCAAAAGGTCGATGTCGTTGTTGCCGGCCGCCTCGACCAGCGTGTAGCCGAAGCCCTGGTAACGAAACATCACCTCGACGATGACGACGCCGGTGAGCAGCCAGGGAAACTGCAGCATGATGACGGTGAACGGTGCGATCAGCGCGTTGCGCAAGGCATGTTTGACCACGACGCTGCCGAAGGAAAGACCCTTCAACCTGGCAGTGCGGATATATTGCTGCGTCATCACTTCGACCATCGAAGCACGCGTCATGCGGGCGATATAGCCGATGCCGTAGATCGCCAGCGTCATCACCGGCAAAGTGAAATTGTAGAAGGTGATGCCCTGGCTGGCCGAAGCCGCCGAGCCGTTCAGCCAGCCCAGCCATGAGGCGAAGATGACGGTGAAGATAACGCCCGACACATATTCAGGCGTCGCCGTCGAGGCGATCGACGCCACGGACAGCACCCGGTCGGTTCGCGACCCCTCGCGCATGCCGGCCAGAATGCCGATCAGCAGCGAGATCGGCACCATCACCACCAGCACCCAGAACATCAGGATGCCCGTAGCACCGAGTGCCGGAAACAGTTTTGAGGCGACGGTCGCCTTGAACTTGGTCGAGCAGCCGAAATCGCCCTGGAAAACGCCGGCGAAGGTCGGCACGAGCGGATCGTTGCAGAAGGAGAAACGCTGCGCCGGCTTGCCGGTCGCCGGGTCTGTCACAGGCTGCTTGGGCACCACGCCCAGCCACTGCCCATAGCGGACGAAGAAGTTCTGCCGATAGCCATGGTTGACCAGCCAGCTCTCGAGCTGCTCGGCCGACGTATGCATTTCGGTCTGGCTGATCGCCAGCTTCTTCAGATTGGGTTCGAGGTTGATCAGGAAGAAGACGACCATGGTCAGGCACAGCATCGTCAATGCCATGGTGCCAAGACGCCTGATAACGAAGGAAAGCATGGCGGCCCCCTGCCGATGGGTTGGGGTTTGAGCCGGCTATGAAAGCCAACCCTACCGTAACCGGCGGGGCTGGCTGTCAAACAGGCCTTCGGATGCGATCAACCCTGTTTTTGTTGCATGGCCTTGCCCGCGAGTCCGCAACTTTTTTGAGAAAGTGCGGACCAGCAGGGGACGGACGATGCGAAGAGCGAGGAAGGGAGCGATCCCCTTCCTCCATGTCGATGCGATCAAGCCTGCTCGAGCCAGACCTTGCCGTAGTCGCGCTCGAAGGTCGGGTGCATCTTGTAGTTCTGCACCGCCTTGACCGAGTGGCTGTAGAGCTTGCGCCAGTACGGCTGGATCATGATGCCGGAATCCTGCAGGATCTGCTCGATGTCCTTCATCATTTCCTTGCGCTTGGCGGCGTCGGCAACGGCGAGCGCCGCATTGAGCTTGGCATCCCAGTCCGGATTCGACCAGCCGGCCTCATTCCAGGCCTCGCCGGTGCGATAGGCGATGGCCAGAACTTGGACGCCGAGCGGGCGCATGTTCCAGTTGGTCATCGACAGCGGATACTTCGTCCAGTCGTTCCAGAACGTCGAACCCGGCAGGACGGTGCGCTTCACCTTGATGCCGGCGTCGCGCAGCTGGGCGGCGATCGCATCGCCGGTGTTCTTGTGCCAGTCTTCGTCGACAGTGATCAGCTCGTGTTCGAAGTCGGCCTGGCCGGCTTCCGCCATCAGCGCCTTCGCCTTGGCCGGATCACGGGCAACCTTGGGCAGCTCGTAATATTCCGGATGGATCGAGCAGACATGGTGGTTTTCGGCGACCGAACCGGCATTGCCGTAGCCGAGCTGCAAGACGACATTGTTGTCGACCGCAAGCTGCAGCGCGTTGCGCACCTTCTGGTCGCCATAGGGCTTGTTGTTGACGTTGGTGCGGCAGACGATGGTCGACGCGGTGACGATTTCCGACTTCACCAGGTCCATGCCGTCCAGGATCGATACGTAGTCGGCCGAAGTCTCGAAATTGGTGTGCACTTCGCCGGCTTCGAAAGCGCTGACCATGGCTGCCGGATCGGTGCCGTAGTCGATGAATTCCAGGCCATCGAGGAACACTTCGCCATCCCACCACTTGTCGTCGGTGCGGCGCTTGTAGACCACCTTCTGACCGACATCGTAGGAGACGAGTTCGAACGGACCGGTACCGATCGGGCAGGCCTTGAAGTCGCCGCCCTTCTCGTCGAAGGTCTTGTGGACGATGAGGCCGGGATAGTCGCACATGTTCGGAATCAGCGCGATGTCCGGCTTGGTGAGCTTCAGCACGACAGTGTGGTCGTCCGGCTTGGTCACGGCGCTTTCGTCGAGCTTGTCGTCCTTGACCAGCGAGCCGAGACGACCGGGCATGGAGTTGCCTTCGGCTTTCTTGTCGGCCCAGCGCTTCAGGTTGAAGATGACGTCATCGGCGGTGAAGGCATCGCCATTCGACCAGGTGACGCCCTTGCGCACATGCAGCGTGTACTGCGTGGCATCGTCGTTGACGTCCCAGCTTTCCAGCAGATAGGGGCGGAACGTGTATTCGGACGTGTACTTGACCAGCGGCTCGAGCGCCTGGCGCTCGGCATTGGCGATTTCCGACCAGTCGGCCTTGCGCGGGTCCTTGGGATCCTTGATCCACTGGGCGATCTTCAGCGTGCCGCCCTTCTTGCCCTTTACCTCTTCGGCCTTCGCCGGCGTCGGATCGGCGAGCCCGAGCAAGCCGTAAGCCATTGCCGTCGATGCGCCGAAGACGCTGGCCATGGCCAGGAATTCGCGGCGGTCCACCTTGCCTGCCTTGGCTTCTTCGGCCATGGCCAAGATGTGATCCGGAACGCGATCGCCATTACTCTTATAAATTGTCATGACTTAACTCCCATTGTTGGCTTTCCGCCTTTTAACATTCCGCATCCAGGCCATGATGTCAAAGACGGCGTGGATTGAGAACATGTTAGGGAATGTGCAACTTTGAAAGGGGAGCGGTTCGCGTGATAACGACAGTCTTGGCGCAAATTTGCTACTGTCCGATGGATTCTTCTGGAATCTCGATAGTCGATTAAACTGAGACATTTACTCCAGCCCGAACAGCGCCAGAATCGATCCATCATGAGGCCAAAAGCCCTGCCGAATTATCAGTATTCCTTCTCGTAGAAGATGCCGCCCTTGGCTTCGCCGGCATCGTTGGCCTCGCCGCGCAGCTTGACGCCGCGCCCGACATTGAGGTCGATCGTAGCCTTGCCCGAGCCCGGCTTGTCGCCCTTCTGGATCGTGACATAGGTGCGGTCGTTGAGGTATTTGCCCGCCGAAACCGCCGTGCCGCCCTGGTCGTCGGTGGTGACGTCGAGATCGTCGACGCCAATGGCGCTGCGCAGGTTTTCCAGAAGCGACGTCGAGCCGCCGACGCCGGCCAGTTGCCCGGCGGCCTCGGCTAACTGGGCGATCTGCAGCGGCGACAGGTTCGACATCGAGCGGCCGAAGATCAATTGCGCCAGCACCTCGTCCTCGGGCAGTGCCGGCACGGAGGAGAAGGTGAACTTCGGATTGGTCGCTTCGCCCGACACCACGATGGTGACGGTAGCGCCGGTCGTCGTCGTGGTCGCCGTCAAATTGAGATAGGGCACCAGCGAGCCGGAAAACCCGACCGTGCCTTCGGTGAAGGTCAGCCGCTTGCCGAGGATCGACAGCCGTCCGCGCTGCAAGGTGAAGGTGCCGACCGCTTGCGGCGACGAGGCCGGGCCGGTCAGCCTGAGCGAGCCGCCAAGTTCGGCATCGACGCCCCTGCCCTGGATGAAGATCTGGTTCGGGGCGTTGACCGTGACATCGAGCGCAAGGCCGCTACCGCCGCCCTTGCCGCTGGTCGTCGGCGGCCGCAGCGCCTTGTCCTGTGCCTTGACCGCAGCTGGCGCGTTCTTGTGCTTGACGTCGAGCGCCGCCAGCGAGCCCGGCAATTTGTCCGGAACCGTGATCACCGTCTTGGCGAGATTCACGGTGCCGGCAATGACCGGTGCGGAGGTCAGCGGTCCCTTGATCGTCAGGTCGCCCCCGAGATTGGCGGTCACCACCCTTCCGTCCGTATAGCGGCCGTCGACCAGCTTGATCGACAAATCGGCCGGAAAACCCTGCGCCGGGTTGATGCCGACCGTGCCGCTGGCCGACAGGCTGCCGCGCGTCGACAGCGTTCCGGTCAGCCGGTTGATCCTGGCGACGCCGCCGGCAATCGTGACATCGGCGGCGAGATCGTTGACGGCGAGGCCGGAGCGCGCATCGACAAGGCGCGCACCGGAGGTGCTGACGCTGCCGCCGATGACGGGCGATGTCGCGGGACCGCGCACCTGCACGTTGACATTGGCCGTGCCCGTCAGCGACATGCCTTGCGCGGCGAGCTTCTGGCTCAGCAGGCCGAACGGCACGGCGCCATTGAAGTCGAGCACCAGCGCCGGCGTGCCGGCCGTCGTCACGGTGCCGCCGCCCTTGAGGCCAAGGCCGGCGCCATCGCTGACATTGGCGGTGAAGGCCAGCTTGTTGGCGGCAAAGGTGCCGGACGAGGAAACACTCACCGCCCCGACACCAGCGCCTCGGGTCTGCGATGTTTGCACGCCGGCCGCATCGATATTGAAGGCGACCGCAGGGCTGGCCGGCGCACCCGTCACCTTCACCGTGCCCGAAATCGAGCCGGCGGCGTCGAGGCCGGCCGAGAAACTGTTCGCAAGCGACATCGGCACCCGCGCCAGCGTCGCGTTGATGTCGAGCGCCGTGCCGACCTTGCCGGTTACCGTCGCCGTACCACCGCCAAGGTTGAGCACCAGCCTGTCCAGCGTCGTCGTGCCATTGGCGATGCTGACGGTCGAGGCCTGAGCAATGGCCGCCTTGATGCCCTGGACGGTCGCCTGGCCGGAGGCAAGCTCGATGGTCGTCGTGCCGTTGGCCACTTTCACGCGGCCAGCAGCCTGTGCCGGAATGCCCTTGACTGTGGCGCCGCCGGAAAAACCGGTCCAGTCGCCGTCGCGCTTCAAATCGACATCGATGCCGCTGATCACGGTGCCGCCCGAAATGACGGTGTCGGCGCGGACCTTTCCGGAGATCACGGGCGCCGCCAGATAGTTGGCGACCAGCGCATCGATCGAGACGGCTTTCGCCTGCAGGTCGCCGCGCGTAATCGACGCTGTCGCCGCCTTGATGGCGACCTGGGGTGCTGCGCCATTCTTCGAGAAGGCAATCGTGCCGCGTACGTCGCCTTCGGCCTTTTCCAGCGCCAGTGCCGCGAGCGGGCCGATATCGGGCAGGTCGAGCGCGATGGTGCCGACAGGCACGAACTTCTCGTCCAGCGCCAGATCTCCGGAGATCCTGTTCCGGCCGAGCGACAGCAGCAGGCCGTTGATGGCGCTCTTGCCGTCAGCCGTCGCCAGCACCGCGCTGCCTTGCAGCGCCTGGCCGGCGACATTGCCGGTCAGTTGCACGTTGGCTGCCGGATTGGCGGCATCGGCCTTGCCGGTGGCGGTCAGCTTCAACCCGGTGATCTCTCGCGCCGCCACGAGAAGGCGGTCGCTGTCGATGGTCAGCGACAGGTCGGGCGCCGTGGCCGGCCCCTGTGCGTTCAACGCAAAGGCGATGGCGCCCTTGGCATCCTTCGACAGCAGAGAGATGTCGCTCAGCGCGCCCTTGATGTCGGCGGCCACCTTGTTGTCGGCAAGGCTGGCTTGCCCGTCGGCGGTCAGCGCACCCGAGGTCAACTTCAATCCGCCTATGTTGATGCTGCCCTTGGGATCGCGCTTCAGCGTGGCGCTGATCTCAGCGCGATCGCCAAGCATGCCGCGCGCCGCCGCCGGCAAGGCCGACGATGGGGCATCCGCCTTCAGATTGAGGTCGATGGCACCGTCTCGCAGCGATACCTGGCCGGCGACATGGCTGTTCAGCGCATCGCTCTTAAGCGAGCCGCTGTCGATGGCGACGGCATCGGCTGTCAGGCGGCCGCTGAGCGCTGCCGTGACCTTGCCGGCGATCAGCGGCGCGATCACCGGATTGTCGAGACCGACCTTGTCCACCGACACTGTACCGGAAACCGGCCCTGCACGGTTCTTGAGATCGAACGCATCCGAATGCAACGCCAAGGCAAGCCCGTCCACCCTCGCCGGACTGGTGACGATCGAGGGCAGGATCGCGGAGACATCCAGGCGGGCCCGCGTGCTCTCGCCCGCCACCTTTGCCGACAAGGACTGGATCTCGATCTTGACCGGGCTCTCGGCGCTGCCGACAGTCAGGGGCAGGCTGGGGCCGGATGATATGAGATCGAGCGCAAAATCGCTGGCGCCGTTCGGGTTGAGGGTGCCGGTCGCCTTGCCGGAAATCTTGTCGCCGGTCAGCGTCGCCTGATCGAGCATCACGCCGCCGGCCAAGGTATAGCTGCCGGCCGCATCGACGGCGAGCGGCCCGAGCCCGGCCTGCCGGGTCTGGCTGGTTTCGATACCGGCCAGTTGCGCATTGAAGCGGACATCGGGAGCGGCCGGCGGTCCGGTCACACCAGCCGTGCCGCTGAGCGTGCCCACAGCATCGAGGCCGGGCGAGAAATCATTGGCGAGCGATGCGGGCAGTGCCGAAAATTGCGCCGCGAGGTCGAGCGTCTGGCCGGCGGTACCCGACAAGGTCACCGAACCGCCGCCGACATCGAGAGCCAGTTTCTCGATGCTGGTCGTGCCGTTGGCGATGCTCATTGTCGACGCCTGAGCGATTGCCGCCTTGATGCCGCGAACAGTGGCTTCGCCCGAGGCAATCTCGACGCTGGTCGTGCCATCGGCGATCTTCACCCGGCCGGCAGCGGTTGCCGGAATGCCCGCTATGGTGGCGCCGCCGGTGAAATTAGTCCAGTCGCCTTCGCGCTTCAGGTCGACGCCGATGCCGCCGATTTCGGTGGTTCCGGAGGTGACGCTGTCGGCCTTGATCGTACCCGCGATCGCAGGCGCCTTGAGATAATTGGCGATCAGCGCATTGACGGTGATGGCCTTGGCCGTCACGTCGCCACGCGCGATCGACGTGCTCTTGGCATCGATCACGACGGAGGGCGCGTCGCCCTCCTTGGCGAAGCGGATGGTTCCGTTGATGTCGCCCGTCACCGCCTGGCCGGCCAGTGCGGCCAACTGGTCGATAGCGGGCGCGTCGAGCGTCAGCGTGCCGAGCGGCATGTACGTGTCATCCAGCGCGAGATCGCCCGAGACCTTGTTGTCGCCCAGCGACACCAGGAAGCCGTTGATCGAACGCTTGCCCTCGCTTGTCACCAGCGCTGCCTTGATGTCGAGCGGTTGGTCATTGACGGAGCCGGTCAGCGACACGTTGGCGGCGGGACTGGTGATATCGGCCTTGCCGCTCGCCGTCAGCTTGATGGTCTTCACCGTGCGGCCCGATGCCATCAGGCTATCGCTATCGGCGGTAACCGTGAAATCCGGCGCCGTCATGGCGCCACTTGCCGACAGCGCGAAATCGATGCCACCGGCAACCGGCACGCCGACTGTCGGCGACAGCACGGAAACGTCGCCCAGTTTGCCCTTGATGTCGGCCTGAATGTCGGTGCCTTGAATGCTGGCCGTGCCGGCAGCGCTAAGCGTGCCGGACGTGAACTCGATCGAGTTGGCGGCGAAAGACCCTTGCGGGTCGCGGGCCGCGCTGGCCGAGAATTTCACCCGGGCGCCGAGCACCGAGGCGATCTGCGGCGGAAAGGCCGTCGCCACGGCATCCGCATTCATCTTGAGCTGCATCGACAGGTCGGCAAGCGCCACCGTCGCGGTCAGCGAAGCGTTGAGCGCGTCGGAACGCAGCGTGCCCTGGTCGATGGCAATGGCGTCCTTGCTGACCGACCCTGCCAGATCGACATCGATCTTGCCGGTGATCAGCGGCGCCAGCGTCGCCACGTCGGTGTTGAGGCCGCCCGCCTCCAGCTTGACGGTGACCGGCCCGGCGCGGTTCTGGATGTCAAAACCGTCGGAATGGATCTGCGCCGCCAGATCATCCAGCCGCGTGCCGCCGGCGACGATGGAGACGAAGGAGGCGCCGACGTCGATGATCGGCGCCTTGCCGTCGCCGAAGGCGCGGGCGGTGGTATTGCTGATCGCCAGCGTGATCGGCTGCGCCTTGCTGCCGACGCTGATCACCACGGGTGGACCCTTGGCGGCGAGTTCGACCGAGAGGTCGCTGGCGCCGGCAGGATCGACAATGCCGGTCGCGGTGCCGTGCACCGCATCGCTGTCGATGTTGGCGCGGTCGACACTGACGCCACCGGCCGACGTGGCGGTGCCGGCAATGTCGAAACTGGTCTTGCCGGCAAACAGCGGCTTAAGATTCTCAGGCAGGAAGCGAGCGAAATCGCCGTCGCCCTTGGCCTCGATATGATTGCCCTTGTCGGTCAGTTGGTGGCGACCCGTCAGCTGGGTGACGATCTTGCCGTCGACTGAGAACGTGCCGATGCCGTTCCAATTGGCGAGCGGCCCCGTGCCCGAGACATTTATGTCGACCGGCGGCGTGTCGGGCAGCTTGAGCAGGTTGGCGATGATACCGCCTGCCGGCTCCGAAGCCTTCAGGTCGAGATCGAGCCTGTTGTCTGCCGGCGCAAAGTGGATCTTGGCGTCGACATTACCTTGCTTGCCGTCATGGCGGGTGATGTTGAGCACCGTCTCGACCGCCAGTGGCGCGGCATCGGCCTTGACCGATCCCTTGGCCGCAAGCTCGGCGATGCCGCTGCCGGCCAGTTGCTGGCCAAGCGCGATCTCGGGCAGATCGATCTGCTTGATGTCGATGGAAACCGGCAGCGTCGTCGTGCCGCTCGGCGCCGGCTGTTGCGTGCCGGCCACCGGCAGGCGGGCCAGTTCGATGCGCTCGGCAGCGATACGGTCGGCGCTGAAGCTTTTCGACAGCAGCGCCAGCGGCGACCAGTCGACGGCCACCTTGCGCGCCACCAGCCAGGCGCCCTCGCGATCCTCCAGCACGACATGATCGACGCTGAGCGCCCCGGACCAGATGCCGTCTATGCCGCTGACCGTGATCTTGCGGTCGTCGTTCGAGGCCAGCCGCGAAATGATGCCGGCGAGATTGTCGCGGCCGCGCTCGGTCTTGGTCAGCACCACCAGCGCGCCGATCGCTCCCGCAACCACGATCAGCAGCGTGTAGAGAACAATGCGGAGGATGCGCCAGACTGTTTTCATCGCTCAGAATGCCTGTCCAATGCCGGCATAGATGCCGAAATGCGGGTCACCCGGATCGCGGTTGAGCGGCACGGCGGCATCGATGCGCAGTGGCCCGAACGGCGTGACATAGCGCAGGCCGACGCCGGCGCCGACCTTGACATCGGAGAAATCGGGAGCCGATTTGGTCGATACGGTGCCGGCGTCGACGAACGGCACGATGCCGATCGTGTCGGTGATGGCGATGCGCATCTCGACCGAGGTTTCGAAGAAGGACAGACCGCCGATCGGCTGGCCGGTGAAGTCCTTGGGGCCGATGCCCTGATAGGCATAGCCGCGCACCGAACCGCCGCCGCCGGAATAGAAGCGCCGGTCGGCCGGGACATTTTCAAGGCTGGTGCCGACGATCGAACCAATGGCGACACGTTCGGCCAGCACGAACTTCGAAGCCGAATCCAGCGACTGATAGGCCGACCCTTCGCCCCTCAGTTTCAGGAACGCCGCACCGCTCAAAATGTCGTAGCTGGGCTCGGCATAGGCCAGCACCCGGAAGCCGCTTGTCGGGTTCAGCCGGTTGTCCCGGTTGTCGTAGACATATTGCAGCGGAATGCTGGCGATCAGGTATTTGTGCTTGCCGAAAGCATCGTGGATGCGGGAATAATCGAGCGCCACTTCCGCCGAAACCGTCTGCTTCTTCGTCAGTTCGTAGGACAGGCCGGTGCTGCCCTTGACCGAGAAATGGTCGTAGGCGTCAGGATGTTCGAGCACCGTCTTGACGCCGGCGAAGAACTTCGATGCCGGCCCGATCACGCCCGGCTTTTCGAACATGATGCCGGCATTGTAGTTGAGCTCGCCGAGATCGTTGCTGCCGATGCCGCTGATCTTGCCGTCGATGCGCAGCTTCTCGGCCCGGCCGAACAAATTGCGGTGGCCCCAATAACCTTCCAGGCCCAGCCCCTCGGTGTTGGAGAAGGTGCCGCCGACGCCGAAATAGCGCGGCTTGCGCTCGCTGACCTGAACGCCGATCGGAATGTTGCCCTCGGCATCGAGCGTGTCGGCTTCCTTGAACGTCACGCTGTTGAAGACCTCAAGCGCCAGCAGCCGGTCGCGCGCGTCGTCGATTTCTTGCGGCGAATATTGCCGGCCGCGCTTGAGGCCGGTCATGTATTCGGTGAAGTCGCGATCGACCTTCTCGGTGCCTTCCACCGTGGTCGGCCCGTAGCCGGCGACCGGCCCGGCGGCGACCGTCAGCGTCACGTCCAGCGTCGAAGTCGCATGGTCGGCGACAATCTGCCGGGCCGTTACCTTGGCCAGCGGTCTGCCTTGCTCCTTCAGCGTCCGCACGATCAGCGCCTCGGCCTTGAGCACCGCGCCGGATCCGGCGTCGCCGCCTGATATCAGGCCATAATCGGCGCTCATCAGTCCTGCCGCGTCGCCTTGCAGCCTGATATTGCCCAAGGTGAATTTCGGCCCGCTGGCGACATCGACAACCACCGGAATCGGCTGGGGGCCCTTGAATTCGGCATCCGGCGGCAAATCGTCGAGCGGCTTGCCGTCTATGGTGACGGTGACGACGCCTTCGTAACGGGCATCGGCATAAAGCGCGGCGACAAGCTGTTCGCGGTCGCTGCGCGCCTTGGCCATCAGCCCGAGCGAGCCTGAAACCGGACGCTCCTCGTCACTCTTCAGCGCCGAGGCATTTTCGAGCTTCTTGACCAGATCCTTGTCGGCGTCGGGGGCATTGATGGTCACGGCGTAGCGCAGGGGATCGACGATATCGGCATCCTCGTCGCTGGACGATCCCCACAGCTTGATGCCGAAAAGCTCGAAAGCGGCCGCCGGGCGCGATTCGGCGACGAGCACGGTCGAGCACATCATGGCCAGCAGCAGGGCGCGCGGAAGCGCACGCCCTGCTGCGCGACCTCCTGACATCTGCTCTTCATGCGCCGGCATTAAGACAACCTAGATTACAAAACTAAAATTGGAATGAAGTTCTGAAGCGCTCGTAAAGGGGCCACAATCCAATTGTCTGAAATAGGGCGGGCTTGGAATTCACACCTTTTGCGTCGCCGCAAGAATGCGTGATCCCCTGTCCTATGGAGGTACTACCGGTCATCGGCCGGAAAGGAAACCGCTGGCAGGCGGAACCCTGCCGCGTCCTTGTGTTGACAAGCCTGACTGAAGCTTGATCATGCCCGGACGTCAGCTGTGTCTGGAGGGGTGTTATGGCAATGCGCGCGGCTCGTGGTCTGTCTATCCTGATTCTTCTGTTTTTCGCCTGGGCCAATGTCCTGGCCTGGAGCAGCGCCGCGCAAGCGGCCGAGGCCCGGCGAATAGCGACAACGGACAATTCCGACTATTTCGGCTTTGATCTCAGGTCCGACCAGAATGTGACAATCGACCAGTGCAAGACGACGTGCCTGGGAGACCCGGCCTGCCGCGCCTTCACCTATAACAAAAAAGCCAAATGGTGCTTCCTCAAATCCGACTACAACCAGCTGAAAACCTTCAACGGCGCGGTCGCGGGCAAGGTCGTCAACATCGATGGCGATCCTGATATCGGCGCGCCGCCGGAACTCGCCTTCTTCCCCAACTGGATGTCCGATCAGGCCCAGCAATACCGCAACAAGCTGCTCGGCCCGGCCTATGACAGACCGACAGAAGGCATGGCTGCTTTGCTTAACGCCGCCGAACAGGCCGTGCTGACCGGCGATCACCGCTCCGCCATGCTGAAATACGAGGCCGCGGTCTCGGTGCTGCCCGATGATGGCCAGCTCTGGCTCAACCTGGCGCGTGAAACGCTGGCCGTTCAGCCCGCCGCAAGCACCTCCGAAGCATCCACTTTGCCGGCGAACGGCACGTCGGCCGCTTTCAACGCCTATAAATTGCTGCGCACCGCCAAGACGCGCGCCGAAGTGCTGGCGCTGCTCGGCAACGGGCTCGACAAGCGCGATCTCTACCGGCCGGCGCTGCAGGCCTATGAGGCCAGCCTTGCCCTGAACCCTTCGCCGGCGGTCCAGGCCGACTATGCCGATCTGAAGGCGCGCAAGGGTTTCCGCGTTATCGACCACACCGTCGACGCCGACACCAGCGCGCCGCGCATCTGCGCGCAATTTTCCGAGGATCTGGTCAAGACCGGCGTCGATTACGCGCAATTCGTCACCGTGGACAATGCACCGCCCAAGGGCGTCGAGGCCAAGGACAAGCAGATCTGCGTCGAAGGACTGGAGCATGGCCAGCACTACGACGTCACCTTCCGCGCCGGCCTGCCGGCGGCCATCGGCGAAGTGACTGCGGCCCCCGTGGTGCTGTCGATCTATGTGCAGGACCGCGCACCGTCCGCCCGCTTCACCGGTGACAGCTTCGTGCTGCCGGCCGGCGCGCGCCGCGGCATTCCGATCGTTACCGTCAACATGAACGCAGCCGAGATGAAGCTCTATCGCATCGGCGATCGTTCGCTCGCCCAGCTTCTGTCGGGCTACCAGTTCCTGCACCAGCTCGACGGCTATGACATCTCCAACATTTCCGAGCAGATGGGCGCGCCGGTCTGGCAAGGCCAGCTCGACATCGCCAATGATCTCAACAAGGAGGTCACCACCTCCTTCCCGGTCGACGAGGCGCTGCCGCAGCGCAAGCCGGGCGTCTATGTGCTGACCGCGCAGGCCGTCAATGACAAGAGCGACGACTACAATTCGATGGCCACGCAATGGTTCGTCGTCTCCGACATCGGCCTGTCGACCTATACCGGCCAGGACGGGCTCAACGTCTTTGCCCGTTCGCTGGGCAGCGCCAAGCCGATCGCAGGCGCCGAACTGACGCTGGTTGCCAGGAACAATGAGGTTCTCGGCACGGCGACATCGGATGCCGACGGCCATGCCGTCTTCAACCCCGGCCTGACGCGCGGCGACGGCGGCATGGTGCCGGCCGTTCTGATGGCCAAGCAGGGCGACAATGATTTCGTCTTCCTCGACATGGGCCGGGCCGGCTTCGATCTGTCCGACCGCGGCGTCACCGGGCGCGCGGCGCCTGGTGCGCTCGACGTCTATGCCTGGACTGAACGCGGCATCTACCGTGCCGGCGAGGATGTCCATGTCGCGGCCCTTGCCCGCGACGGCGCCGCCAAGGCGGTCGAAAACCTGCCGCTGACCTTCATCTTCTCGCGCCCAGACGGCGTCGAGGACCGCCGCATCGTCAGCGACGGCGCCTCCGCCGGCGGCCATGCCGTCGACCTGCCGCTCGCACCCAACGCCATGCGCGGCACCTGGTCGGTGTCGATCTACACCGATCCCAAGCAGCCGGCGGTGGCCAGCCAGATGTTCCTGGTCGAGGATTTCGTACCGGATCGCATCGAATTCGACATGAAGGCCGACAAGCAGGAGATCGCGCAGGGAGAAACCGCCAACATCGACATTGACGGCCGCTTCCTCTATGGCGCGCCGGCGGCGGGCCTGGCACTGGAAGGCGAATTGACGCTGTCGACGTCGCGCGACTGGGACCGCTTCCAGGGCTTTTCCTTCGGTCTCGCCGACGAGCAGTCGGCCGAACCCACGGTCACCCCCCTCGCCGATCTGCCCGTGGTTGGCGACGACGGCAAGGTGACCTTCCCGGTCTCCGTCGACCAACTACCCTCGACCACCAAGCTGGTCGACGCCAAGGTGACGGTCAGGATGCGCGAAACCGGCGGCCGCGCCATCGAGCGTTCGCTCAACATCGGCATCCGCCCGCAAGGCCATATGATCGGCATCCGTCCGGATTTCGCCGACAATGAAGTGCCGCAGGGCGGCACCGCCAAGTTCAGCCTGATCGCCGTCGATCCCGACGGAAAGCGTGAGGCGCTGAAAGGCGCGCAGTGGACGCTGGTCAAGGTCGAACGCAATTACCAGTGGTACCGCTCCAACAATTCCTGGAACTACGAGCCGGTCAACTTCACCAAGTCGATCGCCAACGGCCAGGTCGACCTCAGCGCCGACGGCGACGCAACGGTCTCCGTGCCGGTCGACTGGGGTCAGTACCGCCTCGAAGTCGAGACATCGGATCCCGAGGGACCGGCGACAAGCTACGAGTTCGATGCCGGCTGGTATGTCTCCTCGACCACCACCGAAACGCCTGACGGCCTCGAAATCGCCCTCGACAAGGACAATTATGCCGCCGGCGAAGTGGCCAGGCTGAAAGTCTCGCCGCACTTTGCCGGCGAACTTCTCATCAACATCGGTTCCGACAAGCTGTTGAAGACCGTCACGGCATCCGTGCCGGCCGGCGGCAGCACGGTCGACATCCCGGTCGGCGACGACTGGGGTGCCGGCGCCTATGTCACGGCAACCCTGTTCCGGCCGGGCGAGGCGCAGGAAACGCGCATGCCGGCGCGTGCCATCGGCGTGAAATGGCTGAAGGTCGATCCGGGCTCGAAGAAGCTGGCCGTCACCTTGACGCCGCCGGACAAGACCATGCCGCGCCAACAGCTGTCGATCCCGGTTTCGGTCGCCGGCGTGCAGCCGGGCAGCAATGCCTATGTCATGGTTGCCGCCGTCGATGTCGGCATCCTCAACCTGACCAACTACAAGGTACCGGACCCGGAGAACTGGTTCTTCGGCCAGCGCATGCTGGGCATGGAAATCCGCGACATATACGGCCGCCTGATCGACGGCTCGCTTGGCAACACCGGCAAGCTCAGGACCGGCGGCGACGGCGCCAACATGCAGGCGCAAGGCAGCCCGCCGACCGAAAAGCTGGTCGCTTTCTTCTCCGGTCCTGTCGAGCTCGACGCCGACGGCAAGGCGCGGATCGACTTCGACATCCCACAGTTCAACGGCACCGTGCGCGTCATGGCCGTCGCCTGGACCAAGGAAGCGGTCGGCCACGCCCAGTCCGACGTGATCGTGCGCGATCCCGTCGTCATCACCGCCGGACTGCCGCGCTTCCTGGCGCCCGGTGACGCCGCCGTCATGCGCATCGATGTCGCCGACACCGATGGTCCGGCCGGCGACTACGCCTTCTCGATCGAAACGACGGGCGACCTGTCGACGGGCGACAAGCCCCTGCCCCAGAAGCTGACGCTCGCCCAGGGCAAGCGCCAGACGCTGACCGTGCCGCTGATCGCACAGACGGCCGGCAATGCCTCGCTTACCATCAAGCTCGCCCATGCCGACGGCACCAAGGTCGAGCAGACGCTCTATGTACCGGTGCGTCCGGCGCAATTGCCGGTCACCACCCGGCTGGTGGTCGACCTCAAGGGCAATGGCGGCGCGCTGCGCGTCGACAAGGAACTGCTGGCGGCAAGCCTGCTTGACGGCGCCTCCGTCAGCGTCGGCGTTTCGCAGGCGGCAGCCTTCGACGTGCCGTCGCTGCTGATGACACTCGACCGCTACCCCTATGGTTGCGCCGAGCAGACCACCAGCCGCGCCATGCCGCTTCTCTACGTCAATGAGTTGGCATCCGGCATCGGCATGGCCAGCGATCCCGATATCCATGGCCGCATCCAGGACGCCATCTACAAGGTTCTGAGCTATCAGGCCTCGGGCGGCAGCTTCGGCCTGTGGGGTCCGGGCTCCGGCGATCTGTGGCTCGATGCCTATGTCACGGACTTCCTGACCAGGGCGCGCGAGCAGAAATACGACGTTCCGAGCCTGGCCATGAACCAGGCGCTGAGCAATCTGCAGAACTCGCTCGGCTACGACCAGAGCGTCCAGGACCGTGGCAGCGAGATCGCCTACGCCCTCTACGTTCTGGCCCGCAACAAGAAGGCCTCGATCGGCGACCTGCGCTACTATGCGGACACCCAGCTCGAAGCTTTCTCAAGCCCGATGGCCGTTGCCCAGCTGGCGGCAAGCCTGGCGCTCTACGGCGATACACCGCGTGCGGAATCGATGTTCAAGACCGCCCTGCAGCTCGCCAAGTCGACCACCGACTACGACTACTACCGTTCCGACTACGGCTCGCGGCTGCGTGACGGCGCGGCGATGCTGGCTCTGGCGGCGGAATCCAAGCCGGTGCCGACGATCGTGCCGGAGCTGATCAAGCTGGTGACCAGGGAACGCGCCGAAGCCCGCTGGACCAGCACCCAGGACGAATCCTGGATGCTGCTGGCGGCTCGCGCGCTGAAGGAAGGCAATGATACGATCACGCTGACCGTCAATGGTGCCGCACACTCCGGCGGCTATTCCAACCAGGTCGACGGCAGTGACCTGATGGACAGCCCGCTGACCATCGCCAACACCGGCAAGACCCCGCTGCAGGCCGTCGTCACCACGGTGGCGTCGCCGGTCCAGCCGTTGCCGGCCGGCGGCGACGGCTTCACCATCAGCCGCACCTACTACAAGCTCGATGGCACCGAAGCCAATGTCACCGAGGCGACGCAGAACGAACGCTATGTCGTCGTGCTCAAGGTCAACGAGCAGAACAAATGGCCGTCGCGCCTGCTGGTCACCGACCTGTTGCCGGCCGGCTTCGAGATCGACAATCCCGGCCTGGTGTCCAGCGCACAGTTGACGAACTTCTCGTGGCTGGCGCAGACCGATGCGGCTCATCTCGAATTCCGCGACGATCGTTTCGTCGCGGCGTTCAACCCGGCCGACGGCGACCATGACCACAATCTGACCCTCGCCTATGTCGTGCGCGCGGTGACGCCGGGTACCTATGCGCACCCGGCGGCAACGGTGGAGGACATGTACCGGCCGCAATATTCGGCCCGCACCGCCACCGGCATGATGGAGATCAAGGCGCCCTAAGGTGCCGATGGTAACGATCATGAAAATGGCGATTGCGCGAGAGAAAGCTCCCTTCTCCCCGTCACTACGCGGGGAGAAGGTGCCGGCAGGCGGATAAGGGGCAGCGCTATGCTCTCCAAAAAATTCCTGCGCCGGGCAGCCATTACGGGCGTCTCCCTCGCTGGCTTCGCGGCGATCTCCGCAGGCAGCCTATGGCAACTCGACCGTGCTTTCCCACCCCCGCTTCCAGCCGAACTCACGGTCTCCACCGAAGTCCAGGATCGCGACGGCGAATTGTTGCGCGCCTTCGCCACGCCGGACGGCTACTGGCGGCTCGAAACCCGCCTCGACCAGGTCGACAAGCAGTTCGTCGACATGCTGGTCACCTATGAAGACAAGCGTTTCTGGGACCATGAAGGTGTCGACGTGCTGGCGCTGGCCCGCGCCGCCGGCCAGTTCGCCACCAGCGGCCACATCGTCTCCGGCGGCTCGACGCTTTCGATGCAGCTTGCCCGGCTGATCGAGCCGCGCGAAAGCCGCAGCCTCGGCTCCAAGGTCAAGCAGATGCTGCGCGCCATCCAGATCGAGCGGCGATGGTCGAAACGCGAGATCCTCGAGCGCTACCTGACGCTGGCGCCTTATGGCGGCAATCTGGAAGGCGTGCGCGCCGCCTCCCTCGCCTATTTCGGCAAGGAGCCGAAACGGCTCACCGTTTCCGAATCCGCCCTGCTCGTCGCCCTGCCGCAACTGCCGGAAAAGCGCCGGCCTGACCGCAATTTAAAGATCGGCCACGCCGCCCGCGACCGGGTGCTGACCCGCATGGTGTCCTCCGGCCTGCTCGGTGAGCGCGAGGCCGCGCGCGCCGCCCTCGACGATGTGGCGGGCCTGCGCCGCACGCTGCCGGCGCTCGCCGCGCACGCCGCCTATGCGATCCTGCCCAAGGCCGTCCCCGGTCAGCCCTTGCAACTGACGATCCGCAAGAGCGTCCAGGAAGGGCTGGAGCAGGTGGCCAGGGACGCGGCCACCAAGCTTGGGCCCCGCCTGTCGGTCGCCATGGTGCTGGCCGACTCCCGCACCGGCGACATCCTCGGCGAAGTCGGCTCGGCCAATTTCTTCGACGCCAGCCGCTCCGGCTGGATCGACATGACAAAGATCGTCCGCTCGCCCGGCTCGACGCTGAAGCCGTTCATTTACGGTCTTGCCTTCGAACAGGGCCTGGTGGCGCAGGAGACGCTAATCGACGACAGCCCCGTCGATTTCTCCGGCTACCGACCGAAGAATTTCGACATGGGCTATCAGGGCGATGTCAGCATCCGGCAAGCGCTGCAACTGTCGCTCAACGTGCCGGCGATCCGCGTGCTCGACGCGGTCGGGCCAACGCGGCTGATGGCGCGGTTCCGCCAGGCCGGCGTCAGCCCCATACTGCCGGTCAACGAAGCCCCGGGTCTGGCCATCGGTCTTGGCGGCGTCGGGGTGACATTGCGCGACCTCGTCCAGCTCTACACAGGGCTCGCCAATGGCGGCAAGACGCACACGCTGCATGATGGCACCGAGCCTGCCAATGCCGAGCGCACCAGCGCCACCATCCTCGACGGTCAGTCCAACTGGCAGATCATCGACATATTGTCGGGCGTCAAGCCGCCCGAGGGTGCCTTGCAGCGCGGCATCGCCTACAAGACCGGCACCTCCTACGGCTATCGCGACGCGTGGTCGGTCGGCTTCGACGGCCGCTATGTGCTGGGCGTCTGGGTCGGCCGCCCCGATGCCGGCGCGGTGCCCGGCCTTTCCGGCTATGTCTCGGCCGCTCCCATCCTGTTCGAAGGTTTTGTCCGCTCGGGCCTCGCCACCGTCCCCTTGCCGGGCAAACCGCCCGGCATGTTCAGCCCCAGGCGCGAGGACCTGCCGGTGACGCTCGCCCGCTTCGGCGCCGGGTCGGACGGCCTGGTGCAGGCGACGGTGAGCGAACCCGCACCGACCATCATATTCCCGCCCGACGGCGCCCGCGTCGATCTCGGCACCAATTCGGCCGACGCCTCGCCACTGGTGCTGAAGCTGCAAGGCGGCCGTGCGCCGTTCCGCTGGCTCGCCAACGGCAAGCCGCTGGTAGGCATCGATCGTCGCCGCACCGCGACCTGGCAGCCCGACGGCGCCGGCTATTCGACACTGACCGTCATCGACGCCGCGGGACGTGCGGCGAGTGTGAAGGTGTTTGTCGAATAGATCGCACCAAGAGATTCATGGAATTGGCTTTCCGCAGGCTCAGCGGATAGCAGGATACTCACCCCATGCCTGTTCCGAGGGGTAGTGTGCTGAGAGTTCTGCAAATTCGCTGAGAGAGGGCGGTCATGGCAGGCTGGTGATGTTCAACGTCACCGATTCCCGCG
>NZ_JAMYMR010000050.1:0-35095 GCF_040318635.1 Mesorhizobium sp. M1066 | reverse complement strand
CGTCCGTCACATTCGCGTCCGCGCCGCCGCTGGCGGTGATGACGTTGCCGTCCGCGACCGTCGCACCGTCTTCCGTCACGCTGTCAGTGTCGGCAACCGCCGTTGGCACGTCGTCGACGATGGCGACGGCAAAGCTGGTGCTGGCCGAATCGCCGTCGACATCCGTGACAGTGATGGTGAAATTCTCAGGAACCGTGTCGGTGCTGGGATCATAGCCGGGTGTCTGATCCGTATGGGAAACCGATTCGGTCACCGTATAATTGTATTCGATGGCACCGGTGCTCGGATTGAAGGAGACGATCGTCAGGTAACCGTACTGCCCTGGGATGTGCTGATCGACGCCGGTGACGGTGACACCGTTGATGACGATCGAGCCAATTCCATCCGGCGCGTCTATGCTGATCGTACCGGTGCTGGACGTTTCTTTGTCGGTCGGCGCTTCGCTACCCGGAGATTGCGCCCCACCGCCATCGAGGCCAGTTTCACTGGCCGCTTCGCTCGGGGCAAGCAGTGACGTTGCCGTCACTGTAACCTGCCTGTCGACGATCGAGGGGAACAGCTCGCGCCGGTCCAGCAGCCCGAACTGCAGAGCCGTCGGGGGCAACAGGGCCGACAGGTCGAACCCGTCGCCGATGCCGCCGGGGGGAACCGAGAAATCTCCGCCCGCGCTTGAATTCGAACCGCCAGGACCAGCCGACATGGAACCGTCGGCGCCGAAGGCAACGTCGACATGGCTTGCTTCCAGCGCCGCCAGCAACGCAACGCGCGGCACCTCGACGTCGCCAATGATGAAGGTCGGCACGTTCAAGGCGCCATCCTTGATCACGATCACCGAGCCGTCGGCCTGTTCGAGCACAAGGTTTTGGCCGTCGACCTTGATGTTGTCGATGGAGGCGTTGGCCGGAAGCCTTACCACGTGGCTGGCGTCGGCTACATATTCGTGCGGCGCAGCTGCCGGCGGTGCCTTTGCTTCCGCGGGGGCTTCTGGCTTGACAGGCGCTCCGCCGCCGACATCGACCGGCACCGGTTCGGACGCTGCCGGCGCGGGCTGCTGCGTCGAACTTGCCTGCGCGACCCGGATCTCCGCCGGCGATGTCTGATCGCCGTGTTCATTGGGCGCGGAATGCTCGTTCAAGGAACCCGAAAAGCTGTCCAACTCGATATTGTTCGTCATGGCTGAAACCCCTCCGATATTTACCGGATAGAGACAGCGGCCACTTCTACTTTGCAACTGCTCCCTAATCTATTTCATATATTATGATATGCATTGCTCGGCATTTTTTACACGTGGTAAACCGCAGCAATATAACCTGATATATGCTGCATTCTGGAGGCCTCCCTGACGGAGGGCTGGCCGGGATCTTTTGGTAAATCAAAGTATAAGTTTTAGTAAAATTTTAAACAAAATGGATAGGGGCAGTTGCTGGATCTTTATCCACCTTCCTTTCCAATAATTTGAGACAAGATTGGTAGCGTCCACAGTCAAAGGTGGGCGTTATGAAAAAGCAAAAATCAGTTCCGGGAAAAACCGGGCTCCAGATGCTCCTGCTGGCAATCGGACTTGTCGGCCTGGCGGGGCCGTCATTCGCGAGCGCCGTCTCCAGTGATGTCGCCGCACCCGGCACGGCTCTGGAAAAGGTGCAGACGCCGCCCTGTCTCGGCGGTGTTTCGCTAGTGAGGCCGCAGCCCTGGCAGCCTGCGGCCGCTTACCGGATCGGCATGGTCACCGGCAGCTATGGCCCAGATGTTGGCCGCGGGGATGGCTCGTCAACGGCGCAAGATGACGCCGGGATAGATCCGGTGCAGACCGCGTCGATCATTCCGGGGGTGTTCGGATCGGTTGCCTTGTCCATGCGCAATTTTCCCGTCGCAGCTCGCTGGGCGCCGGTCTACCGGGCAATCGCCGCCTGTTCGGCAGGCAGCCCCTGCGAGCACAAGAGCGCGGCTTTCGCCGGCATGATCGCCGCCGCTCAAGGCAAGGGATTCAGCGAAAAGCTGTCCTTCGTCAACAGCAGCGTAAATCGCCTGATCGCCTACAGGAAAGACAGCGTCGTCTACGGCAAGCTCGACTATTGGGCGAAGCCTTCGGAGATTCTCGAGCGGCGAGCCGGCGACTGCGAGGATTTCGCCATTCTCAAGATGACGGCCCTGCTGAGGGCCGGCATCCCGACGCAGAGCATGGCGCTGGTTGTTCTCCAGGATCGCAAGCGAGGCTTCTTTCACGCAGTGCTGTCGGTGAGCACAGGCAGCGGCACCTTCATTCTCGACAGCCTCAGCAACACTGTGGTGCGTGACAGCGATCTCCCGGATTACGTTCCGCTTTATTCGTTCAGCACGGACCGGGCCTGGATCCACGGATCAAGACCGGGCGGAGCCCAGATGGCTGACATCAAAGGCGGTTTCGCAACCGTCGCACCTGGCGAAGGTTTTCAGCCATAAGTTCTCGTTGGATTGGTGGTGATTCAACCGCCGAAGACGAACGCCATCAGCAGCTCTGGCTCGAGCACCGGAGCCCGCACCGCATTCAATTGCCCCCGGTACCGACGATCACCCGCACCGATGACAAAGCCGGTGGCCACCGGCGATTCGCCATTGGCATCGAGCCGCGCGAAGATGTCGGCTACGTTGAGGTCCAATGCCAGCTTGAGATCGTGCCGTGCATCATCGCTTGGGGCTATCGGCAATTGACGCTTGACCAGTTGCTGGAACGGCGCGTTGAACGACAGGATCTTCTTCGACGATGCCAGGGCAAAGGCCGGAGACGGGCAAGCGACCAGTATGGCGTTGATGGTGTTGATCGATGCAAGCCTTCGCAAGGTCAGGTTTTCATCCGCCAATCCACGCATGCAGGCCACCCGGATCGCGGATGTCAAATTGCCTGTCTGTGCCTGGCTTTCGGCGATCTCGTCGATGAGCATGCCGATCGTGCATTTCCTGCGTTCGGCCATCTGCTTCAGCGAAAACCAGAATGCCCGCTCCAAGCGGATGCCGCGTCTTATGCCGCCACGCGCCACGACCCGAAATTCAAGCCCAAAATCCTCGGCCGCGACTGGCGGAAGCAGTCGCTCGCCATCAGGATGAGGGCTGGCGCTACCGCTCACTCATCGCCTCCTCGCGCGCCTTGTTGATCGGCTTCAGGAGGTAGTGCAGGATTGTCTTGCGCCCGGTCTTGATGTCGACCGAGCAGATCATGCCGGGAATGATCGAATAGGCCTTGCCGTCTCTTTGAAGGGTCGATTTGTCCGTCGCCACGCGCACCTGATAGTAGGGTTCCCCCGTTTTCTGATCGACCAGGCTGTCGGCTGTGATGTTGGAGACCTTGCCCTCGATGCCGCCGAAGATCGAGAAATCATAGGCGGTGACCTTGATAAGGGCCTCCTGGTCGGGACGGATGAACGCGACATCCCGTGGCGAGACCCGTGCCTCCACCAGCAACGTCTCGGAGGTTGGCACGATGCCGGCGACGACGGCGCCGGGCTGGACGAAGGCCCCGACCGTGTTGAGCTCCAGCGTGTTGACGATGCCATCCACGGGAGACCGGATATCGGTGCGCGCGACCTTGTCGGTGGCCCCCCTTATGGTTTCATCCACCACCGAAAGTTCCGCCAGCGCCTGAGTAAGGTCGTCCAACGCCTCCTGCTGCAGTTGCAGGCCGAGTTCCTCGACCTGCAGCTGGGCTTCCGTGATCGACGATTTGATCTTCTTTATTGTTTCGCCGGCCAGGTTCAGCTGGCCGTTGAGCTCGGTCTGTTCGCGCTCTACCCGGAGCTGCTCGGTCCTTGCCATCAGGCCTTTCTTGACCATCGCGTCGACCAGTTTTGCCTCCTGGTCGCTGACGACCAGGTTCTTGGTCAGACGGTCGGAATTGGCCACCGCCTCGGCCAGTTCCCTCTCGCGCTGATCGAGGCGTGACTTGAGCACGGACAGCTTGTTGTCGAAGTTCCCGCGCCGGGCAATGAGCAGCTTCTGTTCATTGTCGCAGATTTGCGGAGCGACCGACTGGATGTCCTGCGGGCACGGAAATGGGCCCGAGAGATTGCCGGCCTGTTCGTATTTCAGCCTTGCTATGCGCACTTCCAGCGCGCGCGCCTTGGCCTGCTGCTCGCCGAGACTGGACGTATTGAGCGTGTTGTCCAGACGAATGATGAGATCGTTCTTCTTGACGACCTGGCCAATCGTCACGGCGATTTCCTGAACGACACCGGCTTCACTCGCCTGGATGATCTGGGTCTTGGAAGCGGGTATGACCTTGCCGTCGCCGCGTGCGATCTCATCGACTTCGGCAAAGGACGCCCAGGCGACAAAGACCACGAAGAGCGCTCCGATGATGAATATGGACGCCGACGCAAACAGCGGCGGTCGATCTTCCCTGGCAAGCATTTCCCACGCCCCAACGCATTGGATGCAGCAATAATTGTTTTGTCAGGCGCTTGTTTTCTGCAACGCCTGTATGACTTGGTCCTTCGGTCCGTCGGCAACGATCTTGCCCCGTTCGATAACGATCAGGCGGTCGGCCAGCTCAAGCATGCTGAACCGATGTGTGGAGACGATCAGCGTCGTGTCGCGGTCAAAGGCGACTTTGAGCTGCTTGATCAACTGGCGTTCCGATGCAAGATCCATCGAGCCCGACGGCTCGTCCAGAAAGACGATTTTCGGTTTGGTCAGCAACAGGCGCGCGATCGCCACCGTCTGCCTCTGGCCGCCGGAAAGATTGGTGCCGCGCTCGCCGACATTCATGTCGTAGCCGCGCGGGTGGCGTGAAACGAAATCGTCGACGCCGGCCGCCTTTGCAGCTTCGATGATCTGTTCGTCTGTAGCCTCGGGGCATGCCATCAGGAGGTTTTCCTTGATGGTGCCCGAGAACAGGTCGCCGGCCTGCGCAACGATGCCGACCGCGGCGCGAACCTCGGACGGGTGATACTGGCGAATGTCGATCCCATCCAGCAGCAACTCACCGGAAGTCGGCAGGAAGAGCCGGCCGATCAGCCGCCCCATCGTCGTCTTTCCCGATCCTATGCGGCCGATGATGCCGATCCGCTCCCCTGGCTTCACCGAGAAATTCAGGCCGGTCAGAACCTCGTTCTCCGAGCCGGGATAGACGAACCCGACGTTCCTGAACACCATCGCCCCCTTGCGAATAGGGCGGTTGACGAAACCCACCGTGTCAGGTCGGTCTTCCGGTTGAGCCATGATCGAATTCACCATTCTCAGCGAGAGCATGGCCTGGCGGAACCGGGACAGCGTTATGGCGATCTGGCCGAGCGGCGCCACGGCCCTGCTCGCCAGCATCACCGTTCCTATGATTGCTCCTGTTGAAACATGCCCTTCCGAGAAGGCATAGGCGCCGGCCACGACCAGGGCGACGGTCACCAGCTGTTGTATGGACTGGGTGATGTTGCCCGCCGCCGCCGAAAGCTGCTTGATCTTCTCGGACGTGTTGGCGGCGTTCTTGGAGTGCTCCCCCCATTTTCGCAGCAGATACGCCTCGGCGCGCAGCGACTTGATGGTCTCCAGCGTCGAGATGGATTCGACCAGCAGGGCCTGGCGCTGCGACGCTTCGTTCATCGAGGCGGCGACGCGCTTGCCGATGCGGCGCTGAGTGATCAGGCCGACGATGACGGACATCACGAAGGCCAGCGCCGGTATGATCACCAGCCAGCCGCCAATTGCATAGATCACAAGGAGAAAGACGAAGACGAATGCCGTGTCGATGAACACGCTTATGGTGTTCGAGGTGAAGAACTCCCTGACGAATTCATACTGCGTGACCCTGTTTGCGTATTCACCGGTCGATCCGGGGCGCGCCGACAGCGACGAGTTCAGCACTTTCTCGAACAGCAGATAGGATATTCGGAGATCCGCCTTGCGCCCGGCATAGTCGATGAGGGAGGCCCTGGCCGTCTTCAAAAGCAGGTCGAACAGGATGACCGCGCCGATGCCGAGAGCCAGCACCCATAGTGTCGATATTGCCTTGTTCGGCAGGATCCTGTCGTAGACGTTCATGGTGAAGATCGGCGAGGCTATGGCCAGCAGATTGATGAACACCGCCGCCAGGACGACTTTCGAATAGGTGCGCCAGAAAGCGCCCATCGTCCCCGTGAGCCAATGTCTCCGCTCGATCCTGGCCGCCGAGCCGACCGACATGGTCTCGGCGGCATTGGCGTAGGTGATCGAGAAGGAAGCGCCGCCGCTGATGTAGCTGGCGGCCAGTTCCGATCGGCCGATCGCGGTGCGGCCGTCTTCCTGGGGCGCGGTGACATACGCATCGTCTTCGCCTAGAGCGAGCAGGGCAACGGGCAATTGGCTGACGCGAAAGACGATTGCGGGCAGATCGATACGCCCCCTGAGAAAATCCCGGTGGCTGAACTCGGTGACTTCCAGGCCGATGCGTTCGGCAAGGTGCCTGATGTCGTCGACCGCAATTCGCGTGTCCGAGAGCGGCACGCCGGCAAACAGCACGGTCTCCGCGCTCGGCCTGCCGAGATATCCGGCAACGGCTGAGAAGCAGGCCTTGAACGCCTCCTTGGGGGAGAGGATGTTGGGTTGCTGGTTCACGATCTGCCCGTCAGGACGCTCGCTGGACCTTGCGTCGTCTTACTTCTTCCTCACCGGGGCGAGGATATCGAATGGCAGGTCGTTCTTCTGCTCCGACGGCGTCCGCGCATAGGTCTCGGTGTCCGCGGTTTCCGGTGCTGCGAACTCGGTGCGTGCATAGGCTGTCGCCTGCTTTGCCGGCTGAAGGTTCATCGTTTTCAGCAACTGTCCGGTCGCGGCCAGAAGCCGGTACTGGGCAAACAGCGATGCGTAGGACGCGGTATCCGCCAGCGTTGCCGTGTTGAACCGCGTATTCTGCGCGTCGAGCACGTCGAGCAGCGAGCGCTGTCCAACCTTGAACTGCTCGCGATAGGAAGCGACCAGCTTCTCATTGGCGGCGGCTTGCTGCCTCAGGGTCTTCGCCAGATCGGCTTGTCGGAAACGACGATCCCACGACGTGCGAACGGCTTCCTCGATTTCGCGCTGCACCTGATGCAGCGCCAGACGCTGTTCGCTGGTGCGGCGGATCTGCTCCTGCTCGTTGGCCTTGTCGATACCACCGCGGTAGAGATTCCACCGCAGGACCACGCGTGCCTGCAGGTCGCTGGTGTCGCCATCGTCGCCGTCAATGTCAGTTCCCGCCCGGGCGCGACCTTCAGCGATGATGGAGGGGCCGAATTTAGCCCGTGCGGCATCCACGAGGGAGGCCGCCGCGTCGATGTCGCTGTTGGCCATGTGCACGCGCGGATTGCTTTCGCGCGCCAACCCTATTGCCTCGTCAAGCGAGCGCGGGAGCGCGGCCGAGACATCGCCCGGCCTCGAAGGGCTGGTCAGTGGCTTTCCGACGGTCTTGAAGAAGCGGATCTTGGCCGCTTCCAGTTCCTCGGTCGCCTCCTGCATGCGCGCCTTGGCAGCAAACAGCCGTTCCTCGGCCTGCTGCCGGTCGGCCTCGTTCAGCGCGCCGCCCGAAATGCCTTGCCGGATGTCGCCGAGAATTCCCTGGTGGAAGCCGAGATTTTTCTTCGCTTCGACAACGATCGAAGCCTGCAGCATGTATTCCAGATAGTCCTGGACAACGGACAGCCCGATGAATTCGGACCGTTCCAGCACACGGAACGAAGCGCCGTCGACGCGCGATGCCTGGCGGTTCAATTCGGCCCGCCTTGCGCCGCTGTCATAAAGCGTCTGCGAAACTGTAAGATCCGTTTCAGCCGGATAGAGCGCATCGTCTTCGATGGAAAGGGAGCGCCGGGATGAATTGTCGAGCCGGCGAACGCCGGCCGATGCCTCGACATCGACACTGGGAAGATAAAGGCCTTTGGCCTGCCGCAACTCGAACTCGATTGCTTCGCGATTTTCGATCGCCTGTCCAATCTCGGGATTGGATTCCACCGCGACAGCCATCGCCTCCTTGAGCGTAAGCGCATGAGCACTCCCGCAGGTCAGCATGGTGGCCGCCATCAAAAGACCAAGGCGCCTGCCTATGGTCGACATGTTTGTCGTATTCATCAATCCCACCCTAACGTTTCCCCAGCGTCCTTTTCAGAGCGCTAACCAAGCCAAGGCCTGCCCGTCGGTGGATTATTCACAAATTCACGAAATATGTGAGCGATTATTGATTTAGAAGTCGCTAAATAGCCTTTTTGGGCAACAAGGCTGCGAGATGTAGCAAAAATAGCACATAACGTCGGCTCGCTACGGTTGTATCCGGACGCCGCACTCTGCGGGATAGCCCGAAAAACGGCAGGTCAGTGGGCCGATATGGCCAGAATCATGCCATGTGGGTATGGCGGCTGTTGATGACCCAACCTGAAGTTGAGCCATTTTCAGGTACGCCCTCTCGGCAGCCGCGTCCCAAAATACTCCGTCGCGGCGGCCGGCGTGCGCGTCATGTCGCTGATTGCCGCCAAAAGCTGGGTCAGCGCGCACCCTAATTTGCGCTCAACGCCACCATGCGGTCGAGCGCCGCGGTCAGGCCGCGAAGCGAGACCGGGAAGCTCAGCGGGGTCTCGGCGTCCGTCGTCACATTGAGCTTCAGCACCGAGCCTCCCCTCAGCTTTCCAAGCGTCGGCCGATCGACGGTAAAGACGGAGACGCAACCCGTCGGGAGGCAGGTCCTGAAGCGCTGCGGGGACAGTGGCGGTTGATCGTCGATCTGCAGCGTCACGCCCGGGTCGAGCAGGATGCCGAAGGGCAGAAGCAGGGTAGCCGTCGTCGAGCCGTCCGGGCGTGCCGCGATCTCCACGGCAAGAAGCCTCTGCCCGTTCTGCTGGACCTGGTCTTGCGCGAGCGAGCACACTCTCGCCTTCTCGCGAACCGAGCAGGTTACACTCCAGTCCTGATAGACCTCACGCAGCGATGAGGGTCCATCCGGGACAGCCGCCACCTGTTGCTGGGCAGACACCGGCGACATCAACGAAAACAGGATTGCCCCACATGCGGAGACGGCCTTCGGGCCAAGCTTCATGTGCAGACCCATTCGCGGATCTTGCATTTCTCTCCCGTCGCCTCGCAGGCCTGCAAAGCGAGATCCTCCGCTTCGCGACGGGTCTCGGCCGAGTTCACGCCCCAGGGCGTGAAACGGTTCTCCACCTTGTCCGCCACGGCGAGTGCACCGCAATGCTTGTAGGGAAAGCCGGTCTCGTCGTCATCATTCCAATGGCGGTGGTTGCGGAAGACGGTGACGACGTTGCAGGCCTTTCCGCCCGCGTTCTCGCAATATTTCTGTGCGATGTCCTTCGCTTCCTGCCGCTTGTCGGCGCCCCAGAAGAAGCCGTATTTGCTATCGGGCTGCGAATAGGCAATAGCCGCCCAGATGCCTTTTTCCTCCTGTTGCGGCTCCGGTGGGGCCACAAGGTCGGCCGAGACGACTTGTCCGCTCCACAACAGGGTCAAGCCCAAAACTGCCAAAGCCTGCAATCTCATGGTCGGCATCCTTTCCTTAACCTCAATCGCTTCGCGTCCTACTTCGCCGCCGAAGCGAGGGAGATCACCACACAGCTTTTGCCCGTCGGCAGGAGAAGCGCTTCGCCGGCATTGCCGCCGAGTTCGTAGACCTCGACCTGCCCGAGATGGTCGGTAATCTTGCTGCCCTGCGGCAGGATGGATGCGATGTCGGCGCACGGGCTGGCGAATGGCGCCACCCGCACCATCGCCCCTTCGCAACCCGTGGCGGTGGGCGATGCGAAGACGATGCCGGCGGCCGGTCCGCTATAGCGTTCCGACGCATAATCCATGCCGACAAAGGCCTGAATGGCGTGCTTGTCGGCGGCCTGGTCGTTCCACAGGGATTTGACGCTGTATTTCGTGCCGTTCGTCAGAATCTGTCCGAGCACCGGATAGACGGTCGAGCAGGCCTGCACCCCGGCCTGCTTGACATGCTCGAGGAAGGGCGTGTCCGGAAGCCCGGGGGCCGCCGCTGTTTCTGCGGGTGCGGCCGTCGCGCCGCCGACCAGATTGGCGATCGCGGCATAGTTCCCGGCGGCGAAGCCAAGCCCCGCCACGACCAATCCCAGCAGTGAATACCCGGCCACGCGTGGCCAGCGCCGCCTTGGGGACTCGGCCCGCCTCTGCCGATCCGCCTCGACGGTCGGGGTGCGTTTCGCGGACGTGAACTGGTCCTGCTGGCTCATGGTGATGCCCCGGTTATTTGAGTGGTGAAAGGGCCTCTGACAGCCCCTTGAGCGTTGCGGTCACGGTGATCGTCTGACCGTCGACCGTCGAATAGGAGATCGCCGGTGTCGCATTCTGCGAGATCTGTCGGCGCATGACGGGGCCTACCGGCAACATGCCGACGCAGACCATTTCGTTGCAGCCGTTCAGGTGAACATCGATCGGCTGCTTCTGTCCATCGAACTTCAGTGACACCAGGCCATCGCTCCTGGCGTTCGGAGCGGTGCGCAGGATCATGTACGGCTTGCCGTCCTGGGTGGCGGCAAGCGACCAGCTGAAAGCCATCTTGCCTGATGCGTCCTCGATGATCTGCGAGACGTTGCAGACCTTCTTGCGAGCCTTGAGGTTCTCGTCGCAGATCAGCGTCCAGTTATCGAATGGGCGGATGGTGCGCTGATAATCTCCGAGCTTGACCTCGGGCGGCACCACTACGTCCGATGGCTTGATCCTGTAGGTCGACGCGACCTGCCCGGCGGCCGGCACGAGGCCGCCGCAGAGCACCAGGCAGGTCAGGGCAACAAGTCCTTTCATTCCTGCCTCAGTTCAAGGTGAAGCTGATGCCGGCGCCGACACCGACATGCCCACCCGCGGCCGTGCCCGACAGATTGCCCCGGATGCGGCCGTCCTCGCTGGTGTAACCAGCGCCGAAGGCGAACGCGCCTGCGTCCCGCCACAAGCCGCCACCCGCCGCGACGCTCAGCTTTCCGGGCCGGTCGTCATAGCGCAGCGAGGCGGCCGCAAGGCCTATCGCGGCCGCCTGCCGCGCCTCGTCGCGGATGCCGCTGATGTCCGAATTGAGCTGGCTGAGCTTCTGGTCGGTATAGTCGTTGGCCTGCTGCAAGGTCGTCACCGCCACCTTGTCGGTGTAGTCGTTGGACGTATCGATAGCGTAGGCCACGCGGTTGTCCGTATAGCTCTTGCCCGCGGTCAGGCCCTGGTTCATCTGGTCGACGTTGACCGCATCGGTCCCTTTGACGCCGGGGCCGACATTGGAGATGACGACCGGCGCGTTGACGTCGCCACCTTGCAGCGTGATGGTGTTCGTCTTGTTGCCGCCCTGGGTGTCATAGGTCACCGCGTTCTGGGTAAGGTTTCCGACGCCGGCTTTCAGATCCTCGATCGCCGTGTTGGTGGCGTAGAGCTGCGAGCCGTTGATCGCATCGGTGCTGCCGGCATCGACGCGGCCGGCGGCGACATTGGTGATCGTCCGCTCGGCGCCGGCGTCGCCGACGCTGACGGTTCCGGTCGGCGTCGTCCCGGCATAAGTGTAGGTCTTGCCGTTGATGACGGTGCTGGAGGTCCCGACGGCGGTCTGTGTCACCGAACCGGAACCGAGCGCCACATCGTTGGCATTATTGGCCTTGGCGCCTTGGCCGAGCGCGACGGCGCCCTGCCCGGTGGCCGTCGAGCCATGTCCCGCAGCCAGGCTGTCGGTGCCGCTCGCCACGCTTTCCGGCCCGATCGCCACGGCGTTGGTGCCGCCGGCGATGCTGTCGGCCAGCGTCGAGTTGGCGTGGAAATATTTGATGCCGCCGCCATTGCTGATGCTGGTCAGCGCATTGTCGACGGCCGTGAAGCCGTCATAGACGGTGGAATAGTTGTTGCCCTGGATGGTGTAGGTCGGGCCGGTGATGGAGCCGTCGGGATTGACGGTCGTCCCGCCGCCGAACAGGTTGCTGACGTTTTGCGTCACGCCGCGCAATTGCGAGACGTTGACGCCGTCGGTATCGGCCGAGCCCGCCGCGACGTTGGTGAGCTTGCGTTCGGCCCCGGCGGCGCCGATCGACACCTCGCCGACCGAGGTCTGCGGACCGGCGAGCGCAAAGGCCGTGTAGCCCGCCTGCGCGCCGACGCTGGTGATGGACTGCGCGCCGAGCGCAACGCTGTTGATGAAGGTGCTCTGGGCGCCGGCGCCGAGCGCCACCGACTGGATGCCCGAGGCGAGCGAATTGGTGCCGAGCGCGATGCCGTCCGCCAGCATCACATGGGCATTCTGGCCGATCGCCGTGCCGCCGGGTGCAGTCTGGTCGACGATCGCGCCATTGCCGATGCCGACGCCGTTGTCGCCGTTGACGACAGTGGTTGGACCGACCGCTACCGATTCCGCGCCGACCGCCAGCGAGTCGCCCGCCGTCGAATTGGCATGGAAATACTTGGTCGAGGTGGCCGATACGGCAGCGATGGCGCCGGCGAGCTGGCGCACCGTCACCGCATCCTGATCCTGCGTGCCGTCGGCCACATTGGTGATCTGCCGGTACGAAGTAGCATCGCCGACCGAAACGGCGCCGAGCAGCGTCTTGTCGGTCGTGTTGTACTGGATGAAGTTGGCTGGGCCGGCCGCGATCTGGCCCGTGGCCGGAGCCAGCGCGCGATCGGAGACCGACCCCGAGCCGAGCGCCACGCCGCCGTCGATGCTGACATTGCTGTCGCGGCCGAGCGCCAGTGCGCTGACGCCGGTGGCGGTCGCCTGGTAGCCGACGGCGGTGGAGCCGACGCCTTGTGCGAAGGAATCAGTTTGCGCCAAGCCTGCCTCGTTGGTGCGGGCGTAGCGGATGCCCACACCATTGGCGTCGGTATAGGCGGTCGACGTGTCGCCGGCGATGTTGTTGATCGTGTTGCCGAGATCGGTCACCGAACCGCCGATGGTGCTGAGCGTGGTGCCGATGGCGTCGACGGCCTGGTTGGTGGCGGCGAGCTGCGAACCGTTGATCGCGTCGGTCGACGTCGAGCTGATCCGCCCCGCGGCGACGTTGGTGATGGTGCGTTCCGCACCGACCGCGCCAACGCTGACCGTCGAAGTCGGGTTGGTGCCCTGGAAGGCATAGGTAGTGCCGTTGATCACGGTGCTGGGCGTACCGACGGCGACGTCGGTGACACTGCCCGAGCCGAGCGCCACGTCGCCTGCGTTGACGGCGCTTGAGAGGGCGCCAAGCGCGAGTGCATTTTCGGCGCCGGCATTCGCTCCCACGCCCAGAGCGGTCGCCTGAAGGGCGGTAGCAAAGGAGTTCTGGCCGATCGCGGTGCTGGAGGTGGCTGTCGCATTGGCATTGGCGCCGACGGCGGTGCTATATTGGCCAGAGGCGTTGGAAATGTATCCAATCGCGGTTGCGTCAAGCGCCGATGCGACGGCACCGCTGCCGAAGGCCGAGGCGTTGGCGTCGGATGCGCTTGAATTGACACCGGCCGCGATGGCGTTCGTCCCGGTCGCCGTCGCGACAGGTCCGATCGCAACGGAGTCCGTACCGGTCGCCGAGGAGTCCGCGGCAGTCGAGTTGGCATGGAAATACTTGATGCCGCCGCCGACATTGATGTTGTTGACGACGGCGCCTATGGCGTCGACGGCCTGGTTGGTAGCGGCGAGCTGCGAACCGTTGATCGCGTCGGTCGACGTCGAGCTGATCCGCCCCGCGGCGACGTTGGTGATGGTGCGTTCCGCACCGACCGCGCCGATGCTGACCGTCGAGGTCGGGTTGGTGCCCTGGAAGGCGTAGGTCGTGCCGTTGACCACGCCGCTCGCCGTGCCGACGGCCGTCGTGGTCACCGAGCCCGAGCCGAGCGCCACGTCGCCGGAGCTCGCCGCCGCCGTCGCGCCATTGCCGAGCGCGACATTGCCCGCAAGGCCTGCCGCGCCCGCCGTGGAACCGTTGCCCAGCGCCACCGAGCCCTGCCCGATGGCCTTGTTGCTGTTGCCGATGGCGACCGCGCCATTGGCCATATTGGCAGCCGTGGCGGTCGCCGTGCCGTCGCTGTTGGCGATGTTGTTGGCGCCGCCGGTAAACGCGCCGGTGCCGCTGGCATAGCTCGGATCGCCGATGGCCACCGCGCCGTCGCCATAGGCGGTGTTGCCGGCGCCGATGGCGACGGCCTTGCCGCCATCGGTAGTCGCGCCCGTGCCGATAGCGACAGAGTCGGCGGAGAGCGCCGCGGACTGTAGACCGACCGCGACGGCGTTGGTTGCAGTCGCCTGGCTGTCGCGCCCCATTGCAATGGCGTCGTCCTCGGATGCCGTCACGTCCGTGCCGATGCCGATGGCGTTGTCTCCACTGGCGCTCGTCGCAAAAGTGCTGGAGCCGAGATAGACGGAGTTTACCCCGGTCGCCCTCGTCCCGGCGCCGAGAGAGATGGAGTTCAGGGCGCTGCTTTGGGCGCCGCGGCCGAGCGCGGTACTGTTGATTCCGGTAGCGCGGGATTCACGTCCGACGGCAGTGGAATTGTCGGCGCTGGCTATGGTGCTGATGCCGAGAGCGGTGCTGTCTATACCGCTCGCCGTGGCGCCCAATCCCAGCGCACTGGCATTTGCGGCGGTCGCCGCGGCGTTGTTACCCACAGCCGTGGTGGAGACGTCCGTGGCCTGGGCTCCAGAGCCCGCCGCGACCGAGCCTACTCCGCTCGATACGGCCGAATTGCCCAGGGCCAGCGCGAATTGGCCCGAAGCCGTGGCGACGTTGCCGAACGCTGCCGAGTTTATCGCCGATGCATTTGCCTGGGGACCAACGGCTGCGGCATTGGTGCCGGCGGCCTGGGCCTGGAAGCCCACGGCTGCCGAACTGGCGCCGCCGGCCGACGTACCGATGCCGAGCGCGGTGCTGCCGACTCCGCCGGCGTTGGCGCTGACGCCAGCTGCGAGAGAATTGTTTCCTGCCGCATTCGCTCCAGACCCGAAGGAGGCGGCGTTTATGCCGCTGGCGACAGCCGCGTTGCCGACCGCGGTGCTGGCAGAGCCGCTCGCAATCGAGGTCGCGCCCATCGCTATGGCGGACGTTCCCGTTGCCTTGCTAGAGCGTCCGATCGCGGTGCTGTCCACCTGAGACGCCGTCACATCCGTACCGATGGCGATGGCGCTCTGAGCCAGCGCGCCCCCTCCCGCAACAGTTCGGTTGCCAAGATTGACGGCGTTGATTGCGGTCGCGGTCGCCTGGAATCCGATGGCGATGGCATTCTGGTTGGTTGCGGTGGCGCTATTACCTTGGGCAAGCGAATCCAGCCCGGATGCAGTTGCCCCGAACCCGAGAGCTGTGGCGCGCAGCCCGGTCGCCCGGGTAACATAGCCGATCGCCGTCGAGTTCAATCCGTCGGCACGCGCGTTCAGGCCAAAGGCGGCCGCGCCCGCGGCTGCAACCGAGTTGACGCCAATGGAGCTTGCTCCGTCCGCGGTGGCTTTGGCGTTCCCGCCTATGGCGAGTGCGTTGACGCCGGTTGCGCCTGCGAAGACACCTATACCTATGGAGTTGAGGCCATTGACACTCATCGAATAGCCAATGGCGATCGTAGCGTCGCCCGTTGCACTGTTAGAGGTGCCCAACGCCACGCTGTTAGCGCCATTCGTCGTGGCACCGTTACCGATGGCGACGGCGTTGCCGCCTGTCGCCGAACCGCCGCCAGCCTGGTATTGCGCCTGGGCCGGCGTCGCAGCCGTGCCTATCGCGAAGGCGCCCAGCATCGCGGCCGCCGCCGACGCCCCACCGACGCCCAGCGTCCCCAGCCCCAGGCGCTTGCGCCCCATGCCCAGCACACAATGCGCCATGCGCAGGACCGCCATCAACCGGCGGCGAACCGAGCGAGAACGAGGATCGGCATTCGCAATCCAGTGCCCGGCGAAATGCGCCGCGCGACGCTGAACAAGAAGCGAGCCGTTCGAAATCTGATTGTCGGTCATGGTTCCCTCTCCGCTGGCCGGCACGAAATGTCTGACAATTCCGCTCCACCGCAGGAAGACATGATTCCTGCCCGCGGTATTTCACGAAATTGCTGCCTTGTGAGAAAAGAGCACAGCAAACCTACAGAGGTTAACGGCTTGTTACCTTAGCCAATGCTTTAAAACCAAGAAACAAAGCAATGAAATAAGCGTCGCCTCACCTAACCTTGGCGTTAAGCTTTCCCACCCGTGCCTGCAACGGCGTCCTCTGCCGGTATTTCTTCATCACGGTGGTAAAATGGCTCTGACTTGAAAACCCGCTCGAGTGAGCGATGTCCGCGATCGTCATGCGGCTGTCTGCAAGCAGTCTTTCAGCGAAATCCAGCCGCAGGTCGAGGACGTACTGGTGCGGCGGCATTCCGAACGTCCTCGAGAAAGCCCGCACAAAATGATAGGGGGAAAGCCCGCAAACCGCGGCCATATCAGCCAGCGCCAGCTTGCGCGTAAAGTTCTCGTCCAGGAATTGCTGCACGCGGCGCGCGGCGCGGACGGAAAGCCCGCCTTTCGCGTTGAGCGTCGGCTGTCGCGAGTTGGCTCCGGAAACCGGTCCGGGGAAACCATCATCGCCCGGCATTTTTCGGCCTCCCGATACGTCCCAGATGAGGTTCAACCCAAGGCTTCCTTCCATGTTCCCCTGAAAAACAATTCGTGATTGATCGAAGCTGACCGGCATCGCCACTCATCGGATCGTTCCGGCCGGAAGGCGAACAATGCGCGGACTGCATGACATTCCAGAGGACTCCTGCGGAGCTTGGGGCAGATTTGCAGCGGGACGTATTTTGAAAAACTCAGCAAGCCTTGTAGAAAATTCCGGTCTTGCGTCGCGGGTGAGCAGGCGTTGCCATTTTGCCATGGCCGGGCCCTCAGTTCTTGAGGGAAGCATGCCCGGCCCCGGTCGGCGTTCTCACAGGCAGATGGCTCCGATCCGAAGAACCGGCGAGACAGGCGACTTCGGCAACTCGCCGCGATGCGGCGGCATGCCGAATGCCATGGCGAACCTTGCTATGAAATGGGTCCGGTGAAACTCCCGCGACGAATGCCAATTCGGCGACGACTTTTCGCGCGAAGTTTTCGTCGAGATATTCCCGCACGCGCCGCGCGACGTATTCTGTGATCTTGTCGCTGCCGGGCGAGGCTCTCATTCCGCGTGCGGGCCTCAGCACAACTCCGGTGGAATGCTTCTTGGCCAGGAATTTCTGCGAGACGGGATCGCGGACGGAGTATATGACACTCCTCCGCGTGGTGGCCCTCCTGGGACCTGCGCTTTCAGGAATTATGTCCAGGACATACCGAGCTGTCCGTTCTCGATTGACGCCCCGGGAATCGCCGCTGTCCCGAGCATCGTCCGTATTTTTCATGCCTGGCCTCTGCCGCTTTGTCCGCTGCCTGAAATCCCCCTTAGCCCGACCCGGACCCAGCGTAACGCACATGCCGCGGATAGTGAATAACATCCGTACGCAAAGAAAAAATTTTGTTCGGGATAAGAGGAACCAGTCACAAGGGAGGGACTGGAACATTTTTTGACACCTTCGCCGGCGCATTGGCTGACGGAGCATCAACGAAAAACCCGCCTGCGCGGCGGGTCACTGGCGCAAATCAGCACCATGGGCGAATATGTACTATAGCTGAGGTCACCGAGTCAAGAAAAAATTCCTATCGTGAAAAGCTGCGTGCGCAAAAGTTGCCAACTGCCGCGAGGCCTCTGGTTGACCTGAATTCGGAGCCCTGCTTCAGGGGACAGTTTGGCCATTTCGGCGGCCATTCAACAATGTAGAGCTACCGGATTTGCCGCCGGTCATTGCAGATCGTCGCGACGATTCTCATACAAATCCCATGTAAGTTCCACAAAACCCAGAAGAACGTCTTCCTCGCTCCACCCGGCAGCGACGGCTGCCTGAACGATCTCACGGACGAGAGGCAGCAATTGGCGTTGGCATTCTGCCGACGTGTCGGCAGCTGCGTCATCGCCAGGAGGTCCATCGAAGTTGAATTTCATCATTCGGCGCCCCCCTCGCCGTCAATCAAAGTGTTTATATCACTAAAATCATTCCTCCTGATATACAATAGAGGTGGTACCAAAGCATAAGAGGCTTCGGAGGGCCCGGGCAGAACAGGACGATGCCAGGCTCTATGCTTCCCTTGGGTCAGGTTTGTCCTTCTGAACAGGATCTATCGGGGTGCTTCAACCCATCGATCTCTGCGGCTGGTCGAACTCTTCAGCCAGGGCCGCATGCCACCATCCGGCGAATGCGCGGCACGAGCGGCTGCATTGCCTTCTGCAACCGCTCGCTGGATAGTCTCGGCATGTTGGAGACCCTGGCGACTCACTGGCCGCAAATTCTGGCGATCATCTCCGTGGTGATGGCGACGGTCGGCATCGTCCATGCCGTCATGACCAAGGAAGATGTCCGCGCCGCCACCGGCTGGGTCGGCGTGATGGTGCTGTCCCCCATCCTTGGCGTGCTGATCTATGCCATCGCCGGCATCAACCGCATCCGCCGCGCCACGATCACCGCCCAGCGCCCGTTTGCCGACGGCGCGGTGTCCGCCAAGCACGAGCGCAACGTCGCTGTCGAAGAGGCCCTGATCGTCGAGCGCTACGGGCAACGGTTCACGGGCTTGCGGACACTGGGCGACAGGGTGGCGCGGCGCACGCTCAATCCTGGAAATGCAATCGATGTGCTGGAGACCGGCGACGAGGCCTATGCCGCCATGTGCGCGGCGATCGATGGCGCCGAGCGCAGCGTCCTGCTCGAGACCTATATTTTCGACAATGACGCCGTCGGCCTGCTCTTCGTCGAGGCGCTGGCCGGCGCCGTCCGGCGCGGCGTCACCGTCCGCGTGCTGATCGATGCCGTCGGCGCCCGCTACTCGGTGCCGAGCATCCTGGGGCATTTGCGCGAGGCCAACATCCCCGCCGATGTCTTCAACGGCAACATCGTCATGGGCCTGCGCCTGCCCTACGCCAATCTGAGGACCCACCGGAAGATCCTGGTGGTCGACGGCATCGCCGCCTTCACCGGGGGCATGAACATCCGAAAAGGCTTCTCAGCCGAATTCGCCGGCTCCAACAGCGCCAGGGACACACATTTCCGGGTGACCGGTCCGATCGTCGCGGACCTCTTTTCGGTCGCCGCCGAGGACTGGCGCTTCGCCACCAACGAGGCGCTGAAGGGCGACGCCTGGCGCATCGCCCCGCTGTCGCCACCGCCAGGCGCACCGATGATGGTGCGGGCAGTCGCGTCCGGCCCGGATGCCAGCAACGAGACCAACCACAAGCTGCTGATCGGTGCATTCTCGGTCGCCCGCAAGTCTATACGCGTGATGTCGCCCTATTTCCTGCCGGATCGGGAACTGATCAGCGCGCTGATCACCGCCGGCAGGCGCGGGGTCGAAATCGACATCGTGGTGCCGGCGGTGAACAATCTTTTCCTCGTCGACCGCGCGATGATGGCGCAGTTCGATCAGGTGCTCAAACACTATTGCCGTGTCTGGCGAACCGAGGGACCGTTCGACCATTCGAAGCTGCTTTCGATCGACGGCGTGTGGGCCTATGTCGGATCTTCCAATCTTGATGCCCGATCGCTGCGGCTGAATTTCGAGATCGACCTGGAGGTGCTCGATGCCGGCTTTGCCAGCGAGATCGAGACGCGGATCGGGTCGGCGATTGCCTCCGCCGTGCCGGTGACGCTGGAAGCCTTGCGAGCCCGGCCGTTTCTTATCAGGCTGTTCGACCGGGTATTGTGGCTCGGTTCACCCTATCTCTAAGGCGGAGGGCCGCTTGAAGAACTCGTCTGTCATGGAACATACGCCGAAATTGCCTATTTTGACTGTATCCGGCTTCTGAATTGAAACCAGCGAGGACGAGCAGCACAGAGATGCACAGAATTGGACGCAGCCTCCCGGCAAGCATGCTTCTGTCCCTTCGTGACCGCCGGATGCAGAAGGCTAACGCCGCAGCACTCAAGACGACAGCCACCACCGGCACGCTGGTTGCCTCCTACAATGTCCACAAATGCATCGGCGTCGACAGGAAATTCGACCCGGAGCGGATCATCCGCGTGATCCGCGAAATCGATCCGGATGTCATTGCGCTGCAGGAAGCCGACAATCGCTTCGGCGACCGTGTCGGGCTTCTCGACCTGCCCCGGCTCGAGCGGGAAACCGGCCTGATTCCGGTGCCGATTTCGGCCACCGGCAAGGGCCATGGCTGGCATGGCAACGTCCTGTTGTTCAAGAAGGGCGTCGTTCGCGACGTGCACCAGATCAAGCTTCCGGGACTGGAGCCGCGCGGCGCGGTGGTGGCGGAGATCGACCTCGATGGAAGCCGGACGCTGCGTATCATCGCCGCCCATCTTGGCCTGCTGCGCCGCTCGCGCTCCCAGCAGGCGCGCGTCGTGCTCGACCTGATGAACAGCCCGGACGAAAGACCGACCTTGCTGCTCGGCGACCTCAACGAATGGCGGCTCGGCAACCGCTCCGCTCTCAACACGCTGCATGCGACGTTCGGCCCGCAGCCGCCGGCGGTCCCCACCTTCCCGTCGAACCTGCCGCTGCTGGCGCTCGACCGGATCATGGCCAACAGGCACGGCATGATTGCCGCCATCAACGCGCATGACACGCCGCTTTCGCGCGTTGCCTCCGACCACCTGCCGCTGACGGCCTTCGTGCGCCTGGAGCGGGTGGACGATAACGCGTTGATGTCTCCCGCGTCGCAAAGCGTGTAAAATTAGGCGGAACGCCCGGTTCTCCCGCGAGTTAACATGTCTTGAACACGCAGGAGGACGAGATGAAAAAGCTGATTCTGGCTTCCCTGTTGGCATTGGCCGCGACAGCGGCGATCACTGCGCCGACGCAAGCGGCAAGCGTGACCATCCAGTCCGACGACGGCGACCGATATTTGTCGGATGACGATTCCGATAGTGGGATCGTTATTCGCCGTCATCACCGCGATCGCTATTATGACGATCAGTATGATGGCGACCAGAATGTTCAGTATGACAATGGCGAATACCGGTACGGCGAATATCGCCGCCATCACCGGCATCATCGCTGCCATATCGAACTGGTCAAGCATTGGCGCCATCACCACAGGGTGGTCGAAGAGGTCCGCGTCTGCGGCTGATCCCGATCTGAGCAACCGGCCGGCGAAAGCCGGCCGGTTTCATCGTGCAGGAGTTTCATCGCGCATGATCGGCTAACGAAAATAGCGCGGATGTGAGGCGATGCCGGAATCGCGTCAAATCATGGTAGCCAGCACGCGTACCGGACTGCGGCAGCGGCCGGGCGGACTGCTCAAACCTGTCCAAGTGTTAATTCGACTGGGGTCGGTTTCGGCCATATTGGTTGATGGGGGTGAGAGATGCCGCCATGGACCAGCAGTTCGAAATCTCCCTGCAGACGACTGTCGTGCCACGACGTTCACCTCGCTCTCCACCATCCCCGTCAAGCCGTAGGTCACCGGCCCGCTCCCCAAGCCATAGCAATCGGTTAGCGGATCCCATGAACCGGTCGTGGCCGGCCCCATGTTCGGGTTGGGCTTGCTCTTCGCATTTGGTGCCTCTGGACATAGCTATCGAAGGCTGGAAAATGTGGACGCGACTCCGCTGTTGGAGTTAACTCGGAACATGAGGAGGATGGCGCTGAATCTGGAAGACATTGCCGGCCATCCGGCCCTGCATCGCTGTGTCCAGGCACAGTCGTTGGCGCTGATCAACATCTATGAAACGAGCCCGCGACTGGCTTCCATTTTCGCCACGCAGCAGCGTTGGCTGATGGGTCATGTCGGCCTTGCCATGCATTTCAGGCGCGATCCGCACGACCGCCGCAAGGAGCTGACGGTATCGCGTTTCATCGAGTTCGTACACCAGCACGCGGTAGCCAGCCGCAACACGGCGGACGCTTTCATCAAGGAGATGCTGCACTATCATGTCGCCGAGTATGTTTCGGGTGGCGACGGGCGCACGCACCCTTTGCAGCCAACGGCGGCAACCGTGCAGACTTTCACCGGCTGGGTCCTTGCCCATCTGCAGACGCTGGATCATCTCGACGGTGGCGACCGGCTGGCCAGGTTCCTGGAGCGGCCCGACATGGTTGCCAGGCTGCAGCCTCTGGTGGCGGACGGCCTGCTTGCCTCCAAGCCGGTGCGCGAGCCCAACCAGACTTTTTCCCTGTTCATCTGGCTCAACAATGGCGGCATCGTCATGGACTGGCTGATGTCGGGCATCGACCCCGATCATGCCGGCCTGGACCGGATTCCGACCAGCGTGGTTTCGATCGGAGATTTCGCCAGATGGCTCAAGCTGTCGCGGACCCACCTCGCCCGCAAGCTGCGCGCTGCCGAGGAACTCGGCAGCATCGGCTGGCTCGGCCAGCGCGGCCATTCGGTGATGTGGGTATCGAACACTTTCTACCAGGAGTACATGACCGTCCAGGCCGCCAAGCTGGCCATAGTCGACGCCGCTTTCAATGCCTGTTTTCCGTCGGCTGGAAGCTGACCGATGCGGCACCCCCTTACGGGGATGCCTTTCAATGCGGATGATCGAAATCCGCGGTTCTCAGTCGATGTCGAACGACACGCCCTGGGCGAGCGGCAGCGCCTTGGAATAGTTCACCGTGTTGGTGGCGCGCCGCATATAGGCCTTCCATGCGTCGGAGCCGCTCTCGCGGCCGCCGCCGGTTTCCTTTTCGCCGCCAAAGGCACCGCCGATCTCGGCGCCCGAGGTTCCGATGTTGACATTGGCAATGCCGCAATCCGATCCGTCGACACCCAGGAAACGCTCGGATTCCTGCAGGTCGCGGGTGAAGATCGACGACGACAGGCCCGCCCCCACGGCATTGTGCTCGTCGAGCACGGCGTCGAAATCCGAATATTTCATCACATAGAGGATCGGCGCGAAGGTCTCTTCCGTCACCGGGGATACCTGGCTTGGCATTTCGACCAGCGCCGGGTGCACGTAGTAGGCATCGGGGTGGCCGTTCTCGACCCGCGTGCCGCCGGTCACCTTGCCGTCATGGGCGGCGGCTTCCTTCAGCGCCTTCTGCATGGCATCGAAGGCCGCCTTGTCGATCAGCGGCCCGACCAGCGAGGAGGTCTCCAGCGGATTGCCGACAGACACACTCTCGTAGGCCTTTTTGAGGCGCGGAACCAAGGCGTCGTAGACGCTGTCATGCACGAACAGGCGCCGCAGCGTCGTGCAGCGCTGGCCGGCCGTGCCCATCGCTCCAAACGCAATCGCGCGCAGCGCCATGTCGAGATCGGCGGTCGGGCAGACGATGCCTGCATTGTTCCCGCCGAGTTCCAGCACCGCGCGCGCAAAGCGCTTGGCCAGCCGCGGGCCGACGTCGCGGCCCATGCGGGTCGAGCCGGTCGCCGAAACCAACGGCACTTTGGGGTGATCGACCAGGATCTCGCCGACGGCGCGGTCGCCGATCAGCACCGGCGCCAAGCCATCAGGTGCGTCCGCGCCGAAGCGCTTGACCGCACGCTTGAAGATAGCCTCGCAGGCAAGTGCGGTCAGCGGCGTCTTTTCCGACGGCTTCCACACCACTGCGTCGCCGCAGACCAGTGCCAGGGCGGCATTCCACGACCACACAGCCACCGGGAAGTTGAAGGCGGAAATGACGCCGACGACGCCGAGCGGATGCCAGGTTTCCATCATCCGATGGCCTGGGCGCTCGGTGGCGATGGTCAGGCCGTACAATTGCCGGGAGAGGCCAACGGCGAAATCACAGATGTCGATCATCTCCTGCACTTCGCCAAGCCCTTCGGACGGGATCTTGCCGACCTCGATCGAGACCAGCCGGCCAAGCTCGGCCTTGTGCGTACGCAGCTCCTCGCCGAGCAGCCGCACCAGTTCGCCACGCCGCGGGCCCGGCACCATGCGCCAGGCCTGGAAGGCCTTGTGCGCGGCATCGATCACCTTGGCCGCGTCAGCCGGCGAGATCGTCTTCAGCGCCGCGATCTGCTCGCCCGTCACCGGGCTGCGCACGATCAGGTCGCCGCCGACGAGCGCTTCCTTGGCCACACCCAGTTTCGCCAGCAGTTCGGTCGTTTCCTTGCCTATCGTCATTCTTGTCCCTTTCAGATCCCGTCGCCATCAGATGGCGTTGGATCAAAGCCAACGCCATGTCGCCGCGTACCGAAAGGCACGTCAGGCACTGTCATGGCGTGGCATTACTCGTTTCAAGGGAAAATCACCACCCCGGCATGGTCTAAGCCCAAACTGCACGATTGAGCCAGATGCGGCAGATGGCGCTCAGTTTGCCTTCTTGGCCGGTGGGCGTACCGCACCGTCCTTGATCAGCCGATCGATATGCATGCGGATATGCGCAGCTTCCGCCGCCGTGTTCGCAAGCGCTATGGCGCGGTCGAAGGCGACACGCGCCTCGTCGCCCCGGTCGAGTTGCATCAAAAGGCCGCCCTTGAGACCGAAAAAATGGAAATAGCCGGAAAGCCGTTCTTCCAGCGGCTCGATCATGGCCAGCGCCTCTGCCGGTCCACGCACCTTCGAGACCGCGACGGCCCGGTTGAGCGTGACCACCGGCGACGGCTGCATCTGCTCCAGCAAGCGATAGAGCAGATCGATCTCGTTCCAGTCGGTGTCCTCGGCCCTTTCGGCCCGCGCGTGCAGCGCGGCAATCGCCGCTTGCACCTGGTAGGGGCCGGGCTTGCGATGGCGCAGCGCCTTGTCGACCAGCGCCAGCCCCTCATCGATCATCTTGCGGCTCCACAGGCTGCGATCCTGGTCTTCGAGCAGCACGATCTCGCCGCTCTCGTCGAAACGGGCCGGTGCGCGCGCATGCTGCAGAAGCAACAGCGCCGTCAGCCCCATGATCTCCGGCTCGGTCTGGAACAGCCGCAGCAACAGCCGTGCCAGCCGGATCGCCTCCTCGCACAGCGGTGCGCGGGCCGGCGCCTCGCCGCTGTTGGTCGAATAGCCCTCGTTGAAGACCAAGTAGACCATGGCGGCGACGGCAGCGAGCCGTTCCGACCGCTCGACCGCGCCCGGCGTCTCGAACGGCACGCCGGCGTCCGCAATGCGCGCCTTGGCTCGAGTGATGCGCTGCTCCATGGCACTTTCGCCAACCAGGAAGGCGCGCGCGATCTGCTTGACCGTAAGACCGGAGACGATGCGCAGCGCCACCGCGATCTGCTGCGTTGCCGGCAGATCAGGATGGCAGCAGATGAACAGCAGCCGCAATATGTCGTCGCGGTAGTGCGCCCCGTCCAGCCGCTCGGCGATATCGCTCTCGGCGTCTTCCAGATCGGAAACCTGGTCTTCCTCCGGCATCGGCGCCTGCTTGGCGCGCTTGCGCACCGCATCGATGCCGCTGTTGCGACCGACGAAGATCAACCAGGCCGCCGGGTCGCGCGGCGGCCCGTTCTGCGGCCAGTTCTTCAGCGCCCTGAGGCACGCGTCCTGGAAAGCTTCCTCCGCCGTATCGAGATCGCGGAAATAACGCAGCAGCGCACCCATGGCCTGCGGGCGGGCGGCGCTGATCGCGGAGCTTATCCAGGCCATTTCGGTCATGCGGAAACCCTTGTTGGGTTAAAGACCGAAACCGGCCGGATTTCATACGACCCACCGCTCGGGTTAACCTCGGAAAGCTCGCGGGCGAACTCCACCGCCTCGTCGAGATCAGCGCATTCGAGCGTGTAGAAGCCGAGAAACTGTTCCTTGGTCTCAGCGAACGGCCCGTCGATGACGACCGATTCGCCCTTGACCTTTCTCAGGGTCGTCGCGGCGGTCGTCGGCAGAAGCCGTGCCACCGGGCCGAGCCGACCGGCCTTGGCATATTTTTCCTGAACGCCGAGGATATTGGCCATGACCTCGTCGTCCTGTGCCTTGCTCCAGGAGCAGACGACATCTTCGGAAGCATAGCAGAGGATTGCGTAGAGCATGGCTGGTCCTTTTCTCTGTCAAAGGACGAAACAGTAAGACCGATCCCGACACGACGTCGATAAAAAAATCCAGATGTGGCGGATTTGGCCACGGCCGGCCGCGCTGGTCAGCTTTCTCGCAGTTTCAGCCATCGCAGCACGAGAGCTTCCTCGTCATCGAGACCATCGATGGAGCGTTTGCGTTTGTTGGCTTGCGTCATTTCATCCAGCAACCGTCCTTCGGACCACGCTTCGAAGACCCGCGGATGGATATAGCATTTGCGGCAGACGGCACGCGTATTGCCCAGCCGCTCGGCAACCTTGTCGATGACGCTGTTCATCGCCCTGTTTCGCTGCGCCGCGCTTTGCGGCAGTTCCGTTTGGGCAAACAGCGACGCGGCGTGAATGGTGCCGCCCCAGGTGCGGAAATGCTTCGAACTGAAGGCGTCACCTACCGCCTCACGGATATAGCGGTTGACGTCCTCGGAGCGGACCGGCCGCCTGTTGCCGTCCTCATCGAGATACTGGAACAGCTTCTGGCCTGGCAGGTCCTGCGCGCCGCGCACAATCCTGGCGATGCGGCGGTCGACCAGCTTCAGCTTCCACTCCTTGCCCGACTTGCCCTTGAAGGCAAAGCGCAGGCTTGAACCGACAATATCCACATGCCGGTCGCGCAACGTGGTCAACCCGAAACTCTTGTTGTCGCGAGCGTAGGCGGCATTGCCGACGCGGATCATCGTGTTGTCGAGCAGCCAGACGACCGCGGCGACGACACGCTCGAACGGCAGGCCACGACGGCGCAGATCGCTGTCGATCCTGTGCCGCAGGTCCGGTAGGTTCTCGGCGAAAGCAACCAGGCTCGAATATTTGGCACCATCGCGCTCTTCGGCCCATTGCGGATGATAGCGATATTGCTTGCGTCCGCGCTGGTCCCTGCCGGTTGCCTGGATATGGCCGTCCGCGTCCGGCGAAATCCACACATCCGTCCAGGCCGGCGGAATCGCGATCGCCTCGATGCGCGCTTTGGTAGTGTCCGAAACTGTCCCTCCGTCCGGTCCCTGGTAGGAAAACCCCTTGCCTGTTTTCAGCCGTCGGATACCGGGCTCGGCATCACTGACATAGTTAAGCGACGCATGGTCGGCCGAGCTTTGTGCCCCGTTTTTGGGCTCGCCATCTGGCGACACAGCGTCCTGGCCAGCCGGTCGGCTGGGCGACAATCCGGATTTTTGCAACATGTCGGCTCCACGCGAATTCCGTAGATAAGCCACTGGCCGACCGCTGGTTCCACGCGCCGTCCGAAAAGCGCCTCGCGCCGATATCGTGTTGGCTGGCGCCTACAGAGCGCCTTCCAGCTTGATCGGCGGCGCGGACAAACGCCGCCGCGCCGCGAGCTTGAACCTGTAGCGCAGGCAGCGCCAAGCTTCTGAGCGTCGCTTCGGCGCGGCCGCGGCTACCGCCAGGAAGCGCGCCGCGGTGCCCAGATCGCCGCGCGCATAGTGGACCCGGGCGATCTTGAGGGCGACAAGGCCTTCCCTGGCCTTGAGGGCCGACAACGGGATGTTGCAGTCGGTGAGTGTGCGCAGTTCCCGGCGCCAGTCCAGGAAGCGCCGCACCGGGTTGAGGGCAAAGCGGTCATCGGAACGTACCGGCGAAACCTCGTAGACCATGACAGGTTGCGAAACCATGGCGAGCGATGCCTTGCTCATCAGCCGTGCCCAGAACAGCGTGTCCTCGTCATAGGCCATTCCGATCGGGAACCGCGTCTCGCCGATCAGGGTCCGCGATGCCAGAACGCTGCCCACGGCGACCGAACGTATGTCGCCTTTGACATAGGCCGAGGCATTTGCCAGGCACGCAGCCTGGTAGCCGTTCGGCATCTTGATCTGCCGGTCTTGGCCGTTCACCCGTCGCCGGTAGGCACCCACGATCATGTCGGCCTCCGGCTGCTCCCGGGCCTTGCGGAGCAGTGCGCGCAACCCGCCCCGCAGATGCAGGTCGTCGGCATCGATCAGGTAGACCCAGGAATAGACCGCTTCGGCCATCGCCAAATTGCGGGCACCGCCTGCATCGCGGCATTTGGCCGACAGCACGCGCAGCGGCAACGACAGTTGCGCCGCGGCCTCCCGCGCGATGGTTGCCGTCCCATCGATCGACGCATCGTCGACCAGCAAGATCTCGCCGATGATCTCGGCCTCGCTGCGTAGCGATGCCAGCGTAGCAGCAATGGTCGCCGCCGCGTTACAGGCAGGAATGACGACGCTGATTGCTCTCAATTACAAAACCTCGCGCCATGCGCTTGAGGATACAACTACCGTCACCCCGAAACGAATACAGACTAGCGGCCGCATCGGCATTTGAGAAGCAGTCTTGTCCATCCCGAATTACGGCGCAAATACCTGCGTGTACGACCTGCTTCAGGCTCTTTCGAGCACGACCGGAATGACGTCGACAGCTTGCTCGCCAACCTGTCCCCCCGTGGTCTTGAGCACACCGACGATCGGCGCCACGTCCGAATAGTCGCGGCCGTGGCCGACGGTGATATGGTCGTTGCTGGCCCGCATGCCGTTGGTCGGATCGAATTCCTGCCAGCCTGCATCGCGCCCGCACCAGACCTTGACCCAGGCATGCATGGCATCGGCGCCTTCCAGCCGGGGCTTGCCCTTCGGCGGGATGGTGCGCAAGAAGCCGCTGACATAGCCGGCCGGAATACCGAGCCCGCGCAGGCCGGCGATCATGATGTGCGAAAAGTCCTGGCAGACGCCGCGCTTCAACTTGAAGGCATCACTGGCTCGGGTCCGCACCGTTGTCGCTTCGCCGTCATAGGTGAAATCGCGATGGATGCGATTGCACAGGCTCATGACCGTGCCGGCGGCAGAGCCGGCGATGCTGTCGCGTGCGTAAGCGGTGATCGCATCGTCGATGCCGGCATGGGTGCTGGCCGTCAGGAAATGGTGCGGTGCATCAGGTGCCAGAGACCGCACCGCGGCGAGCTCCTGCCTCAGCCGGGCGATATCGGGCGACACGTCGAGCCCGGGCTCGGGCCGAGACACCGATACGCGGGCGCTCATCCTGATGTCGAGCGCGTCATGCGCGTCGCGAAAGGCGATCGAGGTGACGTTATTGCCGAAGAAATCGGAAAAGTCGGAACGCTCGTTGGGTGCCGGCGCAAAGGACAGGGATGCGGCGATGACACGCTGCACGCCCGGTATCGTCGACGGCAGTACGCGCACCTGGTGACGACCGCCGCCGGCCGCCGCAGCGTAATCGTAGTGCAGATGAAGCCTGATGTCGTAGAGCATGCTTTATCCGAAATAGGCTTTGGCTAGGCTGTTGTAGAGGCCGCCGATTTCATAGGCGAGGTCGTCCAGCGCCTTTGCCGTCATGTCCGAAGGCTCCTTGATGGCGATCTGGGTGTTGAGCTGCAGGATTTCCTTCGCCGCCGGCGACATTTGCCCCTCCCCGCCGAGCGACGGCAACAGGCCGATTTCGGCCTTCAGCCTTTCAAGTTGGAACAGGATGGAGCGCGGGTTAAGCGGATCGAGCGCCAGCAGGTCGATCACCGTGCGCCGACCGGCCTGCACCGGATATTGGCGGCGATGGGTCATCACGCTGTCGCCGATTTCCAGCATCATGTCGAGCGCGCCGTCCGGCGCCTTGGCGCTGGTCAGCCGCGACAGCGTGCGGGAGATCTGGATACCGCGCTCCAGCCGGCGGCCAATCTCGAGGAAGCGCCAACCGGCGAAGCGGTACATGTTCTCGTGCAGCAGGCCGGAAAAGCCGGCGAGCTTACGCAGGATGACTGTCATCGCCCGGGTCGCGTCGTCGCCGGGCGCGACCGTCGTTGCGAACTGATGGATGGTTTTCGACAGGTCCTTCAGCGCCAGCCAGCCATCGGGCGAGAAGCGGTCGCGGATCTGCCCGGCACTGTAGACCGCGCTATCCAGCGTGCCTATCAGCCCTGACGGGATCGCCGTCTCCACATCGATGCCGAAAGGTTCGAGATAATCCCTGATGTCGGCGAGCAGCGGCATATCCGGGTCGGAGGTTTCGGCCAGCCGCACATGGTAGGCGCGCAGGATGCGCACCGTGTCTTCCGAGCGCTCGATATAGCGGCCGAGCCAGGTCAGGTTCTCCGCCGCGCGACTGGGCAGGCTGCCGGGCCTGGTGCGGCTGAAACTGTCGCCTTCCTGCGGTAGCAGCGTCTCGCGCTCCACCGGTTTGTCGCTGACAACCCAGACATCCGCCGCCTGGCCGCCACGCTGCATGGCGATCGCCGTCGGGTCGAGCGACAGGCCGATACGGGCAAAACCGCCCGGCATCACCGTCCAGCCCTCCGGCGTTCGCGCCAGGTAGACGCGCAGGCTCGCTGGCCGCGGCTCCAGCCAGCCGCCGACATAGACGGGCGTCGTCGAAAGCGTCACCGCTTCCTGGCCGACGAAATCGCCGCCATCGCGTTCAATGCGCGCCACCAGTTCCGCCCGCTCCCCGGCCGACAGAGCCGAGCCTAGCTTCGTTGAATCGTCGTCCTCGAAGGCAAGCCTCGTCGACAGCGCCGGCCCGATCACCATGCGATCGATGTTGGCCAGCACATGCGCGCGCTCGGTAGCTTGCCCGCACCACCATGTCGCGACACTTGGCAGCAGCAATTCCTCGCCACGCAAGGCCCGTGAAATCTTGGGCAGGAAGGCAAGCAGCGCGCGCGTCTCCATCAGGCCGGAGCCCAGCGCATTGACGGTAGCAACCGCGCCCTGGCGGATCGCCTCGACCAGGCCCGGCGTTCCGATCTGCGAATCCGGGCGCAGTTCGAGCGGGTCGGCGAAAGCGGCGTCGAGCCGCCGCCACAACACGCTGATCGGCATCAGGCCGGAAACCGTGCGCACCATCAGCCGGCTGCCGGAGACGGTCAAATCCTCGCCTTCGAGCAGCATGATGCCGAGGTAGCGGGCGATGTAGGCGTGTTCGTAATAGGTTTCGTTGAGCGGCCCCGGCGTCAGGATGGCGACGCGGCCGTCGGTCTCCTTGGCCATGCCGATCAACGCATCGCGAAAACGGCGGAAAAAGCCGGCAAGGCGGTGCACATGCATCTCGCCATAGATGTCGGACAGCGCGCGTGTGGTGGCGACGCGGTTTTCCAGTGCGAAACCGGCGCCGGACGGCGCCTGCGTGCGATCGCCCAGCACCCACCACTGGCCGTCAGGTCCACGGCCGAGCTCGAAGGCGCAGAAATGCAGGAAGTGGCCGCCGGCCGGCCTGGTGCCGACGACAGGCCGCAAATATTCGGGGCTGGCGGCGATCAATCCCGCCGGCAGGATGCCTTTCTCGACCAGCCGGTTCGGCCCGTAAATATCGGCGATGGTTTCCTCGAACAGTTCGGCGCGCTGCACGAGGCCGGCGCTGATCGCCGCCCACTCGCTCTCCTCGATGAGAACCGGGACATGCGCCAGCGGCCATTCGCGCTCATTGGCACCGGCCTTGTCATAGACGCGGTAATAAACGCCGGCATCGCGCAGATACTGGTCGGCGCGGGCGAAGCGCTGGCCGAGCTTTTCAGCGCCAAGTTCCTCGAGCGCCTCGACAAAATGCTTCCAGGCCGGGCGAGGATTGCCTGACGCATCGACCATCTCGTCGACGACGCCGTCGATCGGCTGGTAGTGCTCCAGCAGGCTGTGGGTCCGCGGCTTGCCGTGTCCCCTCTTGTGATTCCCCTTTGCCATCGCTGATCAGAGTCTTGCCGGCCGCCGAAGGTCAAGGGTCATCGGGAAATCTTCCGCCGGTTGTTCTTCACGGATCACATAGGCGGATGGCGTATGGCCGCGCGGTTCGAAGCGGGCGAGCCGCCGAGCTTCCGCCTCGTTGCCATTGACCGGAAAGGTGTCGTAATTGCGCCCGCCGGGATGGGCGACATGGTAGACGCAGCCGCCGACCGCACGTCCCGACCAGCGGTCATAGATGTCGAAGACCAGTGGCGTGTTGACCGGCAGCGCCGGATGCAGGCCCGATGCCGGCTGCCAGGCCTTGAAGCGGACACCCGCCACCGCCACTTCGCGATTGTCAGTGACCTTCATCGGCACGATGCGGCCGTTGCAGACGACTGCGTGGCGCTCCGGGTTCAGCCCTTCGGTCTTGACCTGCAGCCGTTCGACCGAGGAATCGACGAAGCGCACGGTGCCGCCGATCGCGCCTTGCTCGCCCATCACATGCCACGGCTCCAGCGCCTGGCGCAGCTCCAGCTTGATGCCGGCATGCTGAACCTCGCCGCAGAACGGGAAGCGGAATTCGAGCTGGGCGTCGAACCATTCGGGCCTGAATTCGAAGCCGTTGAGCTTGAGGTCGTCGAGCACGTCGAGGAAATCGGCCCAGACATGATGCGGCAGCATGAAGCGGTCATGCAGCGATGTGCCCCAGCGCACGAAACGGCCGTCGAGCGGGCTTTTCCACGCGCGGGCAATGATCGCCCTGACAAGCAGTTGCTGCGCGAGGCTCATGCGTGCATTGGGCGGCATCTCGAAGCCGCGGAATTCGACCAGCCCCAGCCGACCGGTCGGTCCGTCCGGCGAAAACAGCTTGTCGATGCAGATTTCCGAACGATGCGTATTGCCGGTGACGTCGGTCAACAAATTGCGGAACAGCCGGTCGACCAGCCATGGCAAGGGTGCGTTGCCCTGGTCTGGATGCGGCACCTGCGCCATCGCGATCTCAAGCTCGTAGAGCGAGTCGTGACGCGCTTCGTCAAAGCGTGGCGCCTGGCTGGTCGGCCCGATGAACAGGCCCGAGAACAGATAGGACAGCGACGGATGGCGCTGCCATTGCAGCACCAGGCTCTTCAACAGGTCCGGTCTTCGCAGGAACGGGCTGTCATTGGGTGTCGCACCGCCGACCACGACATGGTTGCCGCCGCCGGTGCCGGTGTGGCGCCCATCGATCATGAACTTGTCGGCGCCAAGCCGTGTCTGCCGCGCTTCCTCATAGATCGCCGTCGTCGTCGCCACGCAATCCTGCCAGTTGGAAGCAGGATGGATGTTGACCTCGATGACGCCGGGATCAGGCGCAACGCGGATGACGTTGAGGCGCGGATCGTGAGGCGGGCCGTAGCCCTCGATATGCACGGGAAGGCCGATCGCCTTTGCCGCGTTCTCGGCCGCCGCGACCAGTTCGAGATAGTCTTCCAGCGCCTCGACAGGCGGCATGAACACGCAGAGCCGCCCGTCGCGCGGTTCGACCGAAAGCGCGGTGCGCACAGCGCCGCCAATCTCGGTGATCTCCTGCTCGACCCGCTCCTGCTGGCCGGTCGCAGCGGTGAACGATGCCGCTTGCTGGCGGCGCGCCATCTCGTCAGCGCCTTCGAGTTCGGCTGGAGCCGGTCCGGCCAGTATGGCTTCACGCGCGGGCAGCGGGCCGCGTGGTAGCGACGGGTCGACCGGCACGATATAGGGGAATTGCTCCGGCGGCACATAGGGCAACGTGCCGAGCGGCAAGCGGTAACCGACCGGTGAATCGCCGGGCACCAGAAACAGCCGGCCGCGCCGCGTCTTCCATTTTTCCGAGCGCCAGCGCGGATCCGATGCCTGGCTGTTCCAGCGCTGGACGGGGAGCACATAGCCGGACGGTTTGGTCAGCCCGCGTTCGAACACTTTCGCCATGCGGCTGCGTTCTTCCGGATCCTCCAGCCTGGAGTTGGACGGATCGACATTGTCGGGCAGCTTGCCTTCCTTGAGCAGCCATTCGGCCGGATCCTCATAGGCTTCGCTGACCATGGCCTTGTCGATGCCGAGTTCGCCGGCAATCGCGGTGAGCAGGCTTTCGGCCTGCTTCGGGCCGATATCGGCCTCGCTCTTTTCCCGTGCGATCAGCGACGGATCGCTCCACACCGGCTGGCCGTCGGCACGCCAGTAGAGCGAAAAGGTCCAGCGCGGCAGGCTTTCGCCCGGATACCATTTGCCCTGGCCGTAATGGAGAAAGCCGCCGGGCGCGAAGCGCTCGCGCAGTTTACGGATCAGTTCGTCGGCCTTTTCGCGCTTGGTGGGACCGACGGCGGCGGTGTTCCACTCGGCCGACTCGAAATCGTCGATCGACACGAAAGTCGGCTCGCCGCCCATCGTCAGCCGCACGTCGCCGGCAGCAAGCGCTGCATCGACCTTGTTGCCCAACGCGTCGAGCGCCTGCCAGCTTTCGTCCGAAAATGGCTTGGTGATGCGCGGATGCTCGGCGATGCGGTCGACCCGCATCTCGAAGCCGAATTCGACATTGGCGAAGCTCGCCATGCCGGAAATCGGGGCCGCGTTGCGGAAATGCGGTGTGGCGGCCAGCGGCACATGGCTTTCGCCGGTGAGCAGGCCCGAGGTCGGATCGAAGCCGATCCAGCCCGCGCCGGGAAGATAGACCTCGCACCAGGCATGCAGATCGGTGAAGTCGACGGCGGTTCCGGCTGGACCGTCCAGCGCGATCAGATCGGGCTTCAACTGGACCAGATAGCCGGAAACGAAGCGCGCCGCGATGCCGAGATTGCGCAGGATCTGCACCAGCAGCCAACTCGAATCCCGGCACGATCCCTTTTTCGCGGCCAAGGTCTCTTCCGGCGAGAACACCCCGGTTTCCATGCGCACGATATAGGCGATCTTGCGCTGCAGCCGCGCATTGAGGTCGACCAGGAAATTGACGGTATTGGCAGCACTGCGATCGATGGTGCTCAGCAGCGCCGACAGCAGCGGTCCCGCCGGTTCCGGGGTGCGATAGATGGCGAGATCGTCGCGTATTTCTTCCGGATACTCGAACGGAAACGCCTCGGCCGACGGCTCGACGAAGAAATCAAACGGGTTGTAGACCGTCATGTCGGCGACGAGGTCGACCTCGATCTTCAACTCCGTCACCGGCTCCGGAAAGACGAAGCGGGCGAGGAAATTGCCGTAAGGATCCTGCTGCAGATTGACGAAATGGTTCGCCGGCTCGACCTTGAGCGAATGGCTCAGCACCTTGGTGCGGGAATGCGGCGCCGGCTGCAGCCTGATGATCTGGGGCCCGAGAACCACCGGCCGGTCATATTTGTAGTGGGTCAGGTGGTAGATGGCTGCCAGAATTGCCATGGGGCCCCGGAATTCAGCGTTTCAGAACGAACGTTAGACCCTGACACAGATAGTAGCCGATCTCCAAGCGGATGTTGCGGTGCACCCAATCGAACGACTTGTTTCGTCTCCCCGAGCAGGTCGACCCCCACTCCGTCTCGGCTTCGCCGAGCCACCTTGTATCTACACGAGAGAGATTTCGTGGGATTAGAGCGATTGAGCCAAGGTCCGGGCGGCCGCCCGGACCTTGGC
>NZ_JAMYMR010000049.1:0-35783 GCF_040318635.1 Mesorhizobium sp. M1066 | reverse complement strand
GGAAGATGAAATAGGTCGGCGAGCAGAAGCCGATGCCTTTCACCTTGCCGATGCCCGGCGTGTCCGGCGGCAGCGACTGGCACATATAGTCCTCGCGGCAGAAATGATCGGCCGAACACGCCGGCCGGTTGCCGCGATTGACGGCGCCGCCGAGACATTGGTCGAAATTGTTGGTGGCCACGCAGATGTCGAATTTCTTGCCGCCGACGAGGCCGCAGATTTCGTTCGGCATCGGCTTGCCGGCTTTGAAGGCCGCGAAAGCACGGTCCTTGTCGTCACAGCCGCGATAGGCGATGCCGCCCGGCACGCCGATCTTCGGCGGCCGGCAGGTGTAAGCGGTGCGCGAGACATCCAGGGCGAAGGCCGCGAACTGCCCCAATCTGCTGTAGCGGTCGTTGAAAGGCTGCGCCGCGTTGCTGGCGATCGAGCCGGTCAGGCAGGGATGGCCGGAAAACATTTTTTCGCTGTCCTTGGGCAGCAGGCATTGCGCCAGTTTCGTGTGCACGCCCGAAGCGGTGGCCAGCGGCGTGCAGATGGTATCACTGCTGCACTGCCAGGTCGCGCCTAAGCGGGTCGCATCTTCCGGCATCAGGCACGGCATGGCCATCTCCGCCGGCGCGTAATCGACCGCGCCGGCGTTCGTCCAGACCGCCGGCGGCGCAAAGGAGAGCGGACGGAAGTGGTTCGGCTGCTTGCCCGCGGCCGTGGCCCGCAGCCACGCCTGGCGGCGCGGGATCTCGGCATGAAGATGCGGCGAGATGCCGACCTCGATGCGGTTGAGCGGCGATGTCGTCTTGTCGTCGAAGCCGATGAAATGGAAACCGGCGGTGGAACCGGCCTGGTGGCAACCCTGGCAGGCGCCATTGTCCAGCCGCTCGACCAGCGCTTCCGGCGTGCGCAGCAGTTTCAGCTTGGAATAGTCGAGCGATGCGAATTCCTCGGGTCGGTATAATTGCGTAAACGGATGATTGGCCTGCCGCGCGCTGCCGAAGGTCGACCACGAGATGATTTTCCTGGCCAGGAACTCGTCGGGGATTTCATAGACGCCTTCATCGACCGCCGGCAGGTTGGCGCCGACATAGGCGGCGAGCCGTGCTTTCAGCGCCACGTCTTGCGAGAGCCGCGCGGTGTCGGGCGTGTTCTCCAACGGCTTCTCGCTGATATCAGCCCCATCGATGCCGAATATCCGCATGAGATAGGCGGCCTGGCCGCCAAACTCGGTTTCCTGGCCGGAGGGAAAGCGCACCACCTGTGCGTTGAGCTCCAGCTGCTTGAAGGTCAGCCCGGCTTTCTCCAGCGGTCCACCGGTCAGCCAGCCGGCATCGACGCTCTCGTCAAGCTGTGGTGTCCAGCGCCCGGCAACGCCGACGCAGCCGCCGTCGACATCAGGCACCGCGCTGTAGACGGCATTGAAATTGAACGGCAGGCGCGACGCCAGCAGCTTGCCGTTCTTGCGAAAGCTGTAGGCCAAGCGGTAGATGAAGCGCACCTCGCCGCAGCTCTTGTCGCCCTGCAGCACTGCGAAGTCGCGACGATCGAGCCGGTTGACGATGCCGACCAACCGGAGGCGCGCGGCATCGGTCTTCAGCCAGCGCATGTCCATGATGCGGCCGACATTGCCGTCGGTTATCTCGTAGAGCGGCCGCCCGCCGGCCTTCATCTCGGCCCTCAGGGCCGCGACATCAGAAGCAACCGTTTCGACGATGGCGTGATAGGCCGGCGCCTCGTCGTAAAGCGTCTTCAGGCCGTCCTCGCCGTCGACCCCGAAAACATCGGCGAAACCGAAACCCTTGGCATCGAGCGCGGCGAGCACCGCCGGATTGTCGACGACGGTCACAGGACCTTCGGCGCGCGCCGTCGGGGCCATGAAGACAGCGATTAGGGTGGCAAGCAACAGAGCGAGCGCACGGCTCATTCAGGCAGCCTTTCGCGCGTCGAAGAGTTCGCGCAACACCGGCAGCAGCGCCAGCGGCAGATCCTCGGCGATCAAGCCGGGTCCGAACCGGCTGCCGGCTTCGGCATGCAGCCACACCGCCGCGCAGGTGCCCTCGAAGGGCGGCATGCCTTGTGCGAGCAAACCGGCAATGATGCCCGACAGCACGTCGCCTGACCCTGCTGTGGCCAGCCACGGTGCACCGTTGGAGTTGATCGCCGCTTTGCCATCGGGCGCTGCTATGACCGTGTCGGCGCCCTTGTAGACGATGACGGCATTGGCCCGCGCTGCGGCCGCCCGCGCCTTGTCCAATTTCGACAGGGTTTTGTCCCCGGCGATATCTGGGAACAAGCGGCCGAATTCACCCTCATGCGGCGTGATCACCAACGCTGGCGCGTTCAGGTGACGGGCGGCTTCGAACAGCGACTGCGGCTGGTGGGCCAGAGAGGTGATGGCATCGGCATCAAGAACGATCGCACAGGCGTGGCTCGCGGTCGCCTCGTCGCGTGCACCATCTGCCAAAGCCTTGATCAGTTGCAGGGCGAAATCGCCGACCTTGGGCTTTGGCCCGAGCCCCGGTCCGAACACAAGCGCCTCGGGATGCCGCGCGGCGAGGAACTCCTGCACCTCTTCGAGCGAGCCTGCCTCTCGCAGCATGATCGAGGTGAGGTGTGTCGCATTCACCTGCATGGCATTGCCAGGCGACAGCACGGTGACCGCCCCTGCACCGCTTCTCGCGGCGGCCATCGCCGACAGCCGCGCCGCGCCGGTAGCACTCGGGCCGCCGGAAAAGACGCCGACATGGCCGCGCTTGTATTTGTGCGCATCGACCGCCGGCAGGGGAAATTCCCGCAACCACAGGTCCGGCACATTCTCGAAGGTCGAGACAGCCAGCTGGGCGATGATGCCGTCATCAATGCCGATATCGGCGAGCACGATTTCACCGCATTGCCCGCGCCCCGGCAGCAGCAGGTGGCCGGGCTTTTTCCGCGCGAAGGTAACGGTGAGTTCGGCGCGAAACGCCCTGCCCAATATTTCACCGCTGGCACCTGAAACGCCGGACGGCAGGTCGATCGCGACCACAGGCAGGCGCAGGGCTGTCACGGTATCGACAGCTTTCGCGGCATCGCCGGACAGCGGCTTGGACAGTCCTGCCCCATAGAGCGCGTCGATCACGATCGAGCCGAACTCGGCGTCGAAATCAGACAGCGGCCGGGACTTGATCAGGGATTCCGCGGCGGCGAGCGCCGCATCGCTTTCCGGCCTCGGCGCTCCGGATGACCAGATCGTTGTGCCGACGCCGCTGGCGGCCAGGATGCGGGCGACGACATAGCCATCGCCGCCATTGTTGCCGGGCCCGCACAGCACATGGACATGCGTCGCTGCAGGATAACGCTTGAGAACCTCGGCCGCGACCGCTTCGCCCGCGCGCCGCATCAGGCCGATGCCGTCGGCTGGACCGGCGGCAATCGTCAGCCGGTCGGCCGCGCTCATTTCGGCGGGGACAAGAAGTTCGTTGCTCATGGATTGCCGATCCGCATGCGATCAAGCATTGTCCAATTTCGATCCGAAGCAAACAAGGGGGAGTTGCCGAGATCTGCGGCCATAACGTCGGCACGAAGGCATCGCGGGCAGAAAATTGCCTGAGGGATAGGCGATATGCCTGATTTTTGTGCGGACTTGGGTGCTGGCGCTGTGTAGGGTCTGGCAGCCCATGCCCGCATCCGGTGCAGCGAATGACGCGAATTTGCATCCCGGTGCGGCGCGGCTTTGAAATCTTATGAGACCGCTTCGAATCCGCTGAATTGGCACAGTTCGTGCTTGATGGAGGCGCAAGCGGGGGGTCACAACCCGGTTTTTTGGCAGTGGAGGCCACTTTTTACATGAAAAAGATCGAAGCGATCATCAAGCCATTCAAGCTGGACGAAGTGAAGGAAGCGCTTCAGGAAGCCGGACTGCAAGGCATCACAGTCACCGAGGCAAAAGGCTTCGGTCGTCAGAAGGGCCACACCGAACTCTATCGCGGCGCCGAATATGTCGTCGATTTCCTGCCCAAGGTGAAGATCGAGGTCGTGCTTGGCGACGACGCGGTCGAAGGCGCCATTGAGGCCATCCGCAAGGCGGCCCAGACGGGCCGCATCGGTGACGGCAAGATCTTCGTTTCCAACATCGAGGAAGTCGTGCGGATACGCACCGGCGAAACGGGCATGGACGCGGTCTGACCTGACCGGCCCTCCTCCTGAAAACGTCATCATCAAAAAACGTCATCACACAGGGATACATGACATGACGACAGCCAAAGACATCATGAAGCAGATCAAGGACAACGACGTGAAATTCGTCGACCTGCGCTTCACAGACCCGAAGGGCAAGCTGCAGCACGTGACGATGGATGTCATCGAGGTCGAGGAAGACATGTTCGCCGACGGCGTGATGTTCGACGGCTCTTCGATTGCCGGCTGGAAGGCCATCAACGAGTCCGACATGGTGCTGATGCCCGATCCGGACACGGTTCACATGGACCCGTTCTTCGCCCAGTCGACCATGGTCATCCTGTGCGATATCCTCGATCCGGTTTCGGGTGAATCCTACAACCGCGATCCGCGCGGCACGGCCAAGAAGGCCGAGGCCTACATGAAGGCCGAAGGCATCGGCGACACCATCTATGTCGGCCCGGAAGCCGAATTCTTCGTCTTCGACGACGTGAAGTACAAGGCCGACCCCTACAACACCGGTTTCAAGCTCGACTCCACGGAACTGCCGTCGAACGACGACACCGACTACGAGACCGGCAATCTCGGCCACCGTCCGCGCGTCAAGGGCGGCTACTTCCCGGTGCCGCCGATCGACAGCGCGCAGGACATGCGCTCGGAAATGCTGACCGTGCTCGCCGAGATGGGCGTGCGCGTCGAAAAGCATCACCATGAGGTGGCGGCGGCCCAGCACGAACTCGGCATCAAGTTCGACGCACTGGTGCGCAACGCCGACAAGATGCTGATCTACAAATATGTCGTCCACCAGGTCGCCAACGCCTATGGCAAGACGGCCACCTTCATGCCGAAGCCCATCTTCGGCGACAACGGCTCGGGCATGCACGTCCACATGTCGATCTGGAAGAACGGCAAGCCGACCTTCGCCGGCAATGAATATGCCGGTCTGTCGGAAAGCTGTCTGTTCTTCATCGGCGGCGTCATCAAGCATGCCAAGGCGATCAACGCCTTCACCAACCCGCTGACCAATTCCTATAAGCGCCTGGTGCCGGGTTACGAAGCGCCGGTTCTGCTCGCCTATTCGGCGCGCAACCGCTCGGCCTCCTGCCGTATCCCGTTCGGCTCGTCGCCGAAGGCCAAGCGCGTCGAGGTCCGCTTCCCCGATCCGGGCGCGAATCCCTACCTCGCCTTCTCCGCGCTGCTGATGGCCGGCCTCGACGGTATCAAGAACAAGATCCATCCCGGCCAGCCGATGGACAAGGATCTCTACGACCTGCCGCCGAAGGAGTTGAAGAAGATCCCGACCGTCTGCGGCTCGCTGCGCGAAGCCCTGCAAAGCCTAGACAAGGACCGCGGCTTCCTGAAAGCAGGCGGCGTCTTCGATGACGACCAGATCGACAGCTACATCGAGCTGAAGATGGCCGAAGTGATGCGCTTCGAAATGACCCCGCATCCGGTCGAATACGACATGTATTACTCAGTCTGAGATTTCAATCTCAGTCCAAGATTAGCTGGAATGCTCAAGCCCTTGAAAGACCTCCCTCTTTCAAGGGCTTTTTGCTGGGCTCCGACAGGAATAGCCAGCATGTCTCGCATGCGGCAGCCGTGCATGGGCAGCCGTATCCGCCTTTCGTCTTCGATGATCATACGATGCCTGGATTCTTGGACCCACGGTCCATCGGAGCGGCCGGCCTAAGCGCGTCGGTCCGGTGACTTCAATGACAACTCGACGGTGTTCAGTAAATGAGCAAGGGAGGCCGCTCGGTCGCCAGCGTCGGAGCCAGGAGCGAGCGGAGCACTGTCTCAGGCTACAGTGACCGCTCGTCCGGCGCCCACGCCAATGCCGCCGTTCAAGAAAACCCCGCCCGTCCGAACAGCATTGCGTGACGTAACCCCAAGGCCTGCGAATACGCATGCCGTAGCGTGATCTGTCAACGTCGCAAGCCGGGCCGCGAATGACCGATTCTGCTGTATGAACAGATGCTTATGGAAGGTCCATTGCCCCGGAGTAAGGGCTGAAAAAGGCGCTTTTCCGGGCTTTATAGCGAGTGATCGCCGGAGGCTCACATGGCTGCGGCCAGAACTCCCGGGCGATTTGCGACCGCGTGAATTCCCTGACTTTTTCTGGGTATGTTTTCCCAGGAATGCCGTCAGCCGGGTAACGGCCAAAAAAGAACCCCGGCGCGAAACGCCGGGGTCTTCTTGTCATGCAGTCCGAAACGCTTACGCGGCGGCCGAAACCTGGGCGCTTGCCGGAACCGAGGCGATCGTCTTCAGGATCTGCGAGGCGATCTGGTAGGGATCGCCCTGCGAGTTCGGACGGCGGTCTTCCAGATAACCCTTGTAGTCGCTCTTGATGAAGGAATGCGGCACGCGGATCGAGGCGCCACGGTCGGCAATGCCATAGCTGAACCGGTTCCACGGCGCGGTCTCGTGCTTGCCGGTCAAACGCTTGTCGTTGTCCGGGCCGTAGACGGCGATGTGATCCATCAGGTTCTTGTCGAAGGCCGCCATCAGCGCTTCGAAATAGGCCTTGCCGCCGACTTCGCGCATATAGGCGGTCGAGAAGTTGGCGTGCATGCCCGAGCCGTTCCAGTCGGTGTCGCCGAGCGGCTTGCAGTGGTATTCAATGTCGATGCCGTACTTCTCGGTCAGGCGCTGCATCAAATAGCGGGCCATCCACATCTGGTCGGCGGCTTTCTTGGAGCCCTTGCCGAAAATCTGGAATTCCCACTGGCCCTTGGCAACTTCGGCGTTGATGCCTTCGTGGTTGATGCCGGCGGCGAGGCAGAGGTCGAGATGCTCCTCGACGATCTGGCGCGCAACGGAGCCGACATTGGAGTAGCCGACGCCGGTGTAGTACGGGCCCTGGGGTGCGGGATAGCCGCTCTCGGGGAAGCCGAGCGGGCGGCCGTCCTTGTAGAAGAAATATTCCTGCTCGAAGCCGAACCAGGCGCCCTCGTCATCGAGGATGGTGGCGCGCTTGTTGGAGGCATGCGGCGTGACGCCATCGGGCATCATGACTTCGCACATGACCAGCACGCCGTTGGTGCGGGCGGGATCCGGATAGACCGCAACCGGCTTCAGCACGCAATCGGAGCTGTGCCCTTCGGCCTGCTGGGTCGAGGAACCATCGAAGCCCCACAGCGGCAGCTGCTCAAGATCAGGGAATTCGGCGAATTCCTTGATCTGCGTCTTGCCGCGAAGGTTGGGGACCGGGGTATATCCATCGAGCCAGATATACTCGAGCTTGTATTTCGTCATTCTAGCCTCTCGTTGCTTGATCACCGAACACTGAACGGCGTCGACATGCGTCGGCCGTCAGCAGCCGGCCTGCCGCACACCTAAAATGCAATTCGTGTGCCATTCTTGGTCCGGAGGGTGCGGCAAAATTGACGCGGCATCCGCTCGAAACTCGGTGAGCGCCTAAGCAATGCGCTCGGATCCATCACAATCGTTCTTTGCACAAACAGTGTGCAAATACTGATCTTTTGATAGGCATATTGCCTAACTTGATTGCAGACCTTATCTTCGGGCCAAGTTGAATCGAAAAGGGTTCGGCGGAAGAAAGGAACCCGGCATGGAAATCATTTCCACACGACCGTCGGCCAAAATTCTGATGTTCCCGGCGGCAGCGCGTCTCTCTGCCTCAAATTTAAGCGGAAGGGCTAAGTTTGCGGCAGAGCTTGCCTCGCTGCGTGGTGCCCGCGCAGACTTCGGCGACGGCTGGTACCATGAGGCAGCCATCGAGGATGAGGCCCGGGGCCGCAAGATCTGACACAGAGGGGCAGCAGCCCTCGTCAACGGATAGCCTGAAAGCAAAAGCCCGGCGCGATCGCTCGCGCCGGGCTTTTTCAAGGTGTTGTGCCGGCTACTCCTTGGCGTGCAGGTCGGTGCCGAGCGTATCCTTGACGAAGATCATGCCGATGATCAGCGTCATCGCCGCAATCACCACCGGATACCACAGGCCATAGTAGATATCGCCCTTGTAGGCGCTGAACGCGAACACAATCGCGGGCAGCAGGCCGCCGAACCAGCCATTGCCTATGTGATAGGGCAACGACATGCCGCTGTAGCGGATGCGGGTCGGGAACATCTCGACCAGGATCGCCGCGATCGGCCCGTAGACCATGGTCACGTAGAGGACCAGGATGAACAGGATGCCGATGACCTTTGACCAGTTGACCTGCGCGGGGTCGGCAAACATCGCGAACGCGCCCGCTGCCGGAACGCTGTAGACGGTCACCTCAGTGGCGCCGGCGGCTTCATCCTTCGTCAGCACCTTGTCCTTGATTGCCTGCTCGGTCGGGATCGCGGTCTTTTCGCCGGCGCGGATGGCTGCCGCGTCGAGCTTCAGTTCGGGATTGGCCGCGACAAAGGCGTCGAGCTTCTGGTCGGCGACCTTGGCAGCAGCGCGCTTCAGCGGGTAGCCGCCATCCTGAAGGGAAAGGTTGATCGCCTTCTTGAAAGCAGCGTCGCTTGCGGCCTTCTTGTCCCCAGCGGCCGCGGCGTCATAGGACGTCACGGTCTCGCTACCGATCTTGACACTGGCCGCGGTACCCGCTGACGCCGTCGAGACGATGTCATAAGGCACCGAGTTCTTGGCAAGGAAATCGGTTGCAATGTCACACGACGTCGTGGGTACACGTGTTCCGGTCGGATTGAACTGGAACCCGCAATCTCCCGGCGCTGCGGTCACCGTGGCACGCGTGTCCTGCTGGGCGGTGGCGAGTGCCGGGTTTGCGGCCCAGGTCAGCGCCTTGAACAACGGGAAGGTGGTGACGATCGCCAGCGCAAGGCCGGCCATGATGATCGGCTTGCGGCCGATCTTGTCGGACAGCCAGCCGAAGAAGACGAAGAAGCCGGTGCCGAGCGCCAGCGCGATGGCGATCATGATATTGACCGATTGGGCATCGACCTTGAGCACATTGGCCAGGAAGAACAGCGCGTAGAACTGGCCGTTGTACCAGACGACGGCCTGACCGGCGGTGAGGCCGAACAACGCCAGGATGGCGATCTTGGCATTCTTCCATTGACCGAAGGCTTCCTTCAAAGGCGCCTTGGAACCCTTGCCCTCTTCCTTCATGCGCTTGAAGGTCGGCGATTCCGAAAGCGACAGGCGAATCCAGACCGATACGCCGAGGAGAACGGCCGAGAGCAAGAATGGAATGCGCCAGCCCCAGGCCGCGAAATCCTCTTTGCTCAGCGAATTCTGCACAAGCAGGATTATGACCAGCGACAGGAAAAGGCCAAGGGTCGCCGTCGTTTGGATCCACGACGTATAAAAGCCGCGACGGTCGTCGGGAGCATGCTCGGCGACATAGGTCGCAGCACCGCCATACTCACCGCCAAGCGCCAGGCCCTGCAGCATGCGCAGCGCAATCAGCAGGATGGGCGCTGCAATGCCCCAGCTCTCCGAACCGGGAAGCAGGCCGACCAGGAAGGTCGACAGGCCCATGATCATGATGGTGACAAGGAATGTGTATTTTCGGCCGACGAGATCGCCAATGCGGCCGAACACCAGCGCGCCGAACGGGCGAACGATGAAGCCTGCCGCGAAAACCAGCAGCGTGAAGATGTAGCGCGTGTTTTCGGGAAACGAGTTGAAGAAGGTCAGCCCGATCGCGCCGGCCAACGCTCCGTAGAGATAGAAATCGTACCATTCGAAAACCGCGCCGAGCGAGGAAGCGAAGATGACTTTCTTCTCCTCCCGCGTCATGCCGCGGCTTGCTCCGCCGGCGGTCGATGCTATTGCCATTGCGTTATCCTCCCGTGAGACCCGTTCTCGATGCTGCGCGTCAACGTCCGTGTTCTCCTCCGAACGCGGACTCAAGACAGCCATCACGGAAAAAATGACAGAAAGCAGCCGCCAAAGGCAGCGCGTCTTTGGGATTATGACTTTGGTATTAGGTGCGCTGCGGGATGAAACCGGGCGAGCGGGAAACCCTAGCCCTTGAGCGCTTGCAGCAGGCCGACAGCAGCCATCATGTCGCGCTTGCGAGCCGCTCGGCGGGCAACGGCCTCCGCATCCTGCCCCCAATGCTCGATCTGCCAGTCCTCGTCGACATGGGCAGCGGCCCAGGCAGAATCGGCATCGAGTTCGCCGAAATCGACAGCCAGCGCCAGCAAAGCCGAACCGGTCAGCGACGTCATCACATGGATGGCGGCGAGCCGCAGCGGCTCTGTTCGCTGGGCAAGATGGCTGCCCAGCACGGCGATGGTTTCACGCGGCTGCTCGACATGGATGATGCTCTCGGCGAGATTGAACCTTGCCCCGAGGCTGCCGCGTGCCCAATCGAGAACCGGGTCCCAATGCTGGCTCTGCCGCTCCACCAGCCCTTGCGGTGCGTCGGCGCGATAGCAGAGCAGATCGGATGAGGCAAAGCGCAGGATATCCTCCAGCACCGCCTGCGGGTCGCTGGCGACACCGTCGATGGCGGTGTTGACGAGACGCATCACCGGCATGGTCACCGGATCGATGGTCTCGCTTTGGGCGGCGAATTCGGCGGCGACAAGCACTGCTGCTGCCTCGGTAGGCAGCGCCAGCAGCGCCTTGCCCGGGGTGCGCACCGGCTTGCCGTCGAGATGCACGGCAAAGCCATTGTCGACAGGTGCGACAGAGGCGGCCTTGTAGAAGCGCTTCGGCAGATGCGTCTTCATCTGGATCTGGGCGCGACGCACCGGATCGGGATGGGAAAGATATTTGCCCGCTTCGAGGTCGTTGAGGATATCACGCATGAAGGTCTCTCTTACACCGGCGTCAGCTTGCGCGCCGGCCGGTTGACGATGATCAGGCCGGCGGCAATCGGGCCAAGTGCCAGGAAAATGCGCATGGTCAGCGGCTCATTCAAGAACATGGCGCCGCACAAAACGCCGAAAACCGGCGACAGGAAGGTGAAACTGGACAGGCCTGATGCCGGATAGCGCCGCAGCAGCCAGAACACAGCACATAGGTGAAGGCGACGATGTAGACAGCCTGGAAAAGCAGCGCCAAAGTCGGCAGCACGGTCGGATCGCGAACGGCCGGGCCGGCGAGAGGCAGCACCAAGACGCCTACGATCGCTGCCCCGGCGAGCTGGTAAAGCAGAAGCTTCTCGGCGTTCGCCTCGACCAGCTTCGACCGCTTGATGAGGATGTTGGTCAAAGCCCAGAAGAATCCGGAGCCGAGGCTCAGCAGATCGCCGAACAGCATGTCTCCGCCGCCGCCGAGCTTGTCGGAAAACACTGCGGCAAGACCGGCAAACGCCAGCAGCAGGCCGAGGAATTTTCTCAACGTGATCTGCTCGCCGAGGAGGAAATGGCCGCCGAGCAGCATCCAGAACGGCATCGTGTTGACCAGCAGCGTGTTGCGGGCAACGGTCGTATGCTCCAGGCCGACATAAAGGCAAAGGAACTCGATGCCGAAAAGCGCGCCCACCGCGATGCCGGCGAGCAAGGTCCCGTCGCGCGTGAAAAGCGCGATGCCGCGCCACCGGCACCAGGCAAAGACACACAGGCCGCCGATGATCGAGCGCGCGATCGATAGGAAAACCGGATCATAGCCAGCGTAGGAGATCTTGGCGGCGACGTAATTCAGCCCCCAGGAAAAGGTCAGCCCGACCATGATGGCGGCGGCGGCCATGTCGACCGTGTCGCGGCGATCAAGCGTATCGGTGGCGAGCCCGTCGGTGGCGCCGCTCACGATCAGTCCTCCGCGCTGGCGTCGTCGAAGCCGATCAGGTTCCAGCTCTGTCGCATGTGCGGCGGCATTGGCGCGGTGACATCGATGACGCCCTTGTCGGGATGCGGAATGATGATGCGGCGCGCATGCAGATGCAGGCGGTTTTGAATGCCGCCGGGAAAGTCCCAGTTGGTGTCGGCCTCGAAATATTTCGGATCGCCCAGGATCGGACAGCCGATGTGGGCGGCATGAACGCGAAGCTGGTGGGTGCGGCCCGTATAAGGCTCCATCTCCAGCCAGGTCATCGTCTGCGCCGCCTGCTCGATGATGCGGTAGTAGGACACGGCGTGGTCGGCGCCCTTTTCGCCGTGCGCGGCGACACGCACGCGGTCACCGTCCGGCGTCGGCTCCTTGATCAGCCAGGTCGAGATCTTGTCCTCGCGCTTGGGCGGCACGCCCTTGACCAGCGCCCAATAGGTCTTCTTGGTCTCGCGGGCGCGAAACGCTTCCGAGAGCTTCATGGCGGCCAGCCGGCTGCGGGCGACGACCAGCACGCCCGAGGTGTCGCGGTCGAGCCTGTGAACCAGCCTGGGCTTCTCGCCCTTCTGGTTGCGCCAGGCCTCCAGCATGTCGTCGACATTGCGGGTGACGCCCGAGCCACCCTGCACCGCAAGGCCAGCCGGCTTGTTGAAGACGAAAACCTTAGGGTCTTCATGGATCAGCATCTTGGCGAGAACATCGGCATCGCCCTGGTTGCGGATCGAGTGGCCGGTCAGCGCACTCTCGCCCTTCTTGTCGACCTCGAGCGGTGGGACGCGAACCATCTGGCCGGGCTCGACACGGGTGTCCGCCTTGACCCGACCGCCGTCGACACGGATCTGGCCGGAGCGCAGAAGCTTCTGCAAATGGCCGAAACCAAGGCCCGGGAAATGGGTCTTGAACCAGCGGTCGAGCCGCATGCCCGCCTCGCCGGCCTCCACCGTGATCTGTTCAACGCCTGCCATTTTTTTTGTCGCTTATCCGTTTCCCGAGCGAAGCTCGGCCTGTTCTTGGCGCGGCAATAGCACTAAGGCAGGCTTCTTGCGAGCCAAAGTCCCAGAAACAGGGCGATAATGGCGCCAATGACGCTGGCAAGGGCATAAGCCAGTGCAGGCAGCGTGGCTCCCCGCTCCCACAGCGTCGCGAAATCGAGCGAAAAGGCGGAGAAGGTGGTGAAGCCGCCAAGAATGCCGGTAGCAACGAACAGCCTGACCTCGTTCGATCCGCCACGGCGCATCATGGAGGCGATGAACAGCCCCATGGCGAAGGAGCCGATGACGTTGATGGCCATCGTGCCCCAGGGATAGTTTGGGCCGACAAGGCGCAACGCGCCGATGTTGGTGAGGTGACGAATTCCGGCACCGATGCCGCCACCGACCACGACAAGAAGCAGATTGAACATGACCGTTTACTGCCCCCACAGGGCTGCCCGGTCAATCCCTCGCTGTGGGCGCAACCGCCGGATCAGCCGAGCTCGTCACCACTCAGGCGTTGCCCATCCCGGATATTTTTTCCTGAACTCGTTATAGAGGTCATCGATCTCCGTTTTGCCGATTGGGCGCACCTGTTCGTAGAGGTAGCCCTTGACGTCGCCGGACAGCTGGTACGCCGCGGTGCGCCTGTATGCTGCGCCGATGCCTTTGCCCTCGACAATGTATTGGTCCGGTATCGAGACGCAGAGCTGCGCGCCCGGCTGCAGATGGATAACGGGCGGGTCGGTCACGACAACGTATTTGGACTTCAACGTCGCCGGTCTGAACCGATCGCGACTATCGACCTGACAAGCCCACTCGATGCGAGGGTAAAGGTCCTTGTCCATTTCATACAGCAATGAATCGCTCATCATCCCGCTGGATGCAAATACCGACAACCGGTCCTCAGGTCCCATCTTTCCAAGAAGGTCATGGATAAGGCGCCTGTATTCTGGAAGATTGTCGAGGTGCAGCGGGAGCGTGGCTTCCCTGGCAAAGACGTAGCTGATCGGTGACAGCATCTGGCGGCCAGTCGGGAAAAAAGTACCGAAAAACGCCAGCCCGGCGGCAACGGCTATCGCGGCGTTCGACCATCGCGATCTCAGTGCCGGCATCGAAACGATCGCAACGATTGCCTGGGCGTAGGCAGGAAAGAGCCAAAGAAACATTGGCACCGAATGATGGCGATCCGGATCCTGCATGCGAGTGAAGAGGACGAAGGTGAGTGCCGAAGCAACGGCACAGAACAGGGAAAATCTGTTTCGGCGTATGATGGAGATGTAAAGGCCAAATAGGATCAACAGCCAGTTCACATAGCTGAGCCGGGATCCCACCTGGACAATCTGCGAAACGAAGTCCGTCTTGTATCCGCTGTAAAGATCGCCATAGCTGGTTCCCAGTATCTTGAGGATCAAGGATTGCTGGAAGGTCAGCGCGGCTCCGACAACCACGAGGATCGCACACAGGCTCCCGACGGCGGCATTGCGGAGTGCCGGAAAGTCCCGGTCTTTCGCGACCTGCAGAAAACAGAAGAAGGCTGCGGAAATTCCGACCCCGATGACGGGATAGGCGTACCAGCGGCGCAGCACGAATGCCAACCACAGGCATACGCCGACACGTATTCCGCTGATCACCGGTTCATGGGTCAGGAACCTCGATTTCCAGAGAAAATAGGTTGCCGCGCAAAGCGCGAGACAGCCGGCAATGTCAGGCAACCCACGGAGCGTCGCCGCCCAGAAGGGCGTGTAGAGAAAGGCCGCAATCCATACGGTGAGCCAGCTTCGGCATGAAGATGTTCCGGTCGCCGCCTCCAGATAGCTTATTCTGCCGATGAGAAGAGCGGTCGGGACCAGATAAACAGCGACTGTTCCGGCGATGTAGGAAAACCTCGAATCGCCAAAAATGATGTGAAACGGCATCAGCGGCACCAGGATCGCCGCACTGTAGTCATCCGTGGCTATCGAGGTTCTCAGGTGGCTGAGCCATTCGAGAGGGCTTTGAACCAAGAGCGTGCCTTGCCGGCTGAACGTGTCGAAATAGGCAGCGAAGTCCCAGTAATAGACAGGCTGTTCAAGCCCTACATAGGTGAGAGCAAGAGCAACTCCCAGCAGAGCGGTGCACACATAGGTCGTTGCCCAAAATCCGAGAGATCTGTTCTTCGTCACTTGAAGCCGCCAGGAGGAGAGAGGCAGAACTGTCAAAGTCAGCCCGGGGCCGCCGTTCATGCAGCCAGGAGCCGTTCCGGCGCATGAGCGGCCACAAGGATGGGCCAAATCTCACATGCGGAGCACCCAAATGCCGCCCGCAGCGCCGGTTTTCTAAAGCTCAGGTCGTCCCGGCATTTTTCGGCTTGGTCGAACCGATCATCTTCCAGTTCTTGTAGAACATGGAATTGATGCGCTCGACACTGACCGAGACGATGGCGAGCATGCCCGCGATGAGGCGGGGAACCGGAGACGGACGGATGATGTCCATGAACACGCAGTAGCGGCGGCCGTCATACTCGTTGACCGAGCGATGCAGCAGCGTGTCGTCGAATATGAACAGCGGATTGTCGTACCAGTAATTCTTGACGTTCCCGCATTCGACGAAAATCTCCGACTTCACCGGGATCAGATTGTAGAGAATGCGCAGGCTGAGCCGCAGCGGGCCGAAATGCCAGGACGTCGATTCGCGCTTGCTGAAGACGGAAACGGCTATGGTCTTGATGTATTTGAAATCCTTGTTGAACTCGGCGACATTATCGATCCTGTGCTTGCCGTACCACTGGTAGACATACATGCCGCGCCGGCCGGCGCCGAAATTGGCGTCGATGTCGGCAATGATCTCATCCTTGCGCGCTTTGAAGATGTCCAGGACCTCGTTGACCTCGCGCTGGTAGTCGGCGGGAAACTGCTCCAGCTTCCAGACGCCCGGATTTCTGTAGCACAAGAGGTCGACCAGCAGATTGAACGGCGAAAGCAGCCAGGTGAACAGGCCGTTGCCGAGAAAATAGCCTGAGAACAGCGACAGATCCTTGCGGTCGTTGCGCAGCACGTCGATCAGGCCGCAGATGATGAAGATCGTCGTCAGGATGGGAATGAAATAGAAGCCAAGGGCGAGAAGCGGGATGGCAATGGCGAACTTGCGAAGGGATTTGCGAAGGGTTTTTGTCATTTTTCCACGCGCGAAGCGCGATCCTGTTGCGAATGAGGTGCCCAAATCAAGGCAACGGCCACCGCCCGGCCGTGCGCCTTGATAAGGTTTTTTGGGTTACCACACAACGGCCCTGCTATCGTGGCCGGCTGGCTGCCTGGTGGATCTGGTCAATGGCCTCACGCAAGCCGGCTATTCCCGCTCCTTGCGCAGCTTCGCCCAATAGTCGAGCCGCTTCCTGATATCGCGCTCGAAGCCGCGCTCGGGCGGATCATAGAAGGTCTGGCGGCCCATCTTCTCCGGAAAATAATCCTGCCCGGAAAAGGCGTCCGGCTCGTCATGGTCGTAACGATAGCCGGCGCCGTAATCCTCCTCTTTCATCAGCTTTGTCGGCGCGTTGAGGATGTGCTTGGGCGGCAGCAGCGAGCCGTGTTCCTTGGCGGCCCGCGTGGCGGCCTTGAAAGCATTGTAGACGGCGTTGGATTTGGGCGCGGTGGCGAGATAGACGGTGGCCTCGGCAAAGGCGAGTTCACCTTCGGGCGAGCCAAGATAGTCGTAGGCATCCTTGGCGGCATTGGCGACGACAAGCGCCTGCGGGTCGGCAAGGCCGATGTCTTCCATGGCCATGCGCACCAGCCGGCGGCCTAGATAGAGTGGATCCTCGCCCGCATCGAACATGCGTGCGAGATAGTAGAGAGCCGCGTCAGGGTCTGAACCGCGTACCGATTTGTGCAGCGCCGAGATCAGATTGTAATGGCCGTCCTGGCCCTTGTCGTAGATCGGCGCGCGGCGCTGGACGATGCGCTGCAGTCCCTCGGGATCGAAGACCTCGCCGGGTTTGGCTGCCCGCCAGACTTCTTCCGCGAGCGTCAGCGAGGCCCGGCCGTCGCCATCGCTCATGCGGATGAGCATGGCCCGCGCCTCGTCGTCGAGCGGCAGCGCCCTGCCCTCGGTCTCCTCCGCCCGCACCATCAGCTTGGCGATGCTCTCCTCGCCAAGCGAGTGGAAGACCAGAACGCGGGCGCGTGACAACAAAGCGGCATTCAGTTCGAAGGACGGGTTTTCGGTCGTGGCGCCAACCAGCACGACTGTCCCGTCCTCCATGACCGGGAGAAAGCTGTCTTGCTGGGCACGGTTGAAGCGATGGATCTCGTCGACGAACAGCAAGGTCTGGCGGCCATTGGTGCGGCGCAATTTGGCCGCTTCGAACACCTTTTTCAGGTCGGCAACGCCGGAAAAGACAGCCGATATCTGCTCGAAGGCCAGGCTGGTTTCGCCGGCAAGCAGGCGCGCTACGGTGGTCTTGCCGGTGCCGGGCGGCCCCCAGAAGATCATCGAGCCGAGCGAGCCGGAACCGATCAATCGGGTCAGCGCGCCGTCAGGGCCGGTCAGATGCTCCTGGCCGACGACCTCGCCAAGGTTTCTCGGCCGCAGCCTGTCGGCCAGCGGCCGCCCGGGCGGGGTCTTTTCCGGTTCATCGACGCTGAACAGATCGGCCATGCACTTCTTTTTCGTTGGAGCATGAGCCCGAATGCACGGAGCCCAGCCCTAATAACGCAACACCTGACGCATTATCTGCCCGCCGCGCTCGACGGTAAAGCGCCACCAGCGCGTATCCGTCTTGGCCGCCAGTTCCAGGGTCGCCGCGGTATCGATGGTGGTGCCGTTCACCTCACGCACGATGTCGCCCGGCTGGAAGCCGAAATCGGCGGCCGGAGAATCGCGGTTGATGTCGACCACGGTGACGCCCTTGATGTCCGTGCGCAGGCCAAGCCGCTGCGCGAGCCGGGGCGACAGCTCCGCGACCTTGGCGCCCGAAAACGGGCTGCGGCCATGCAGCGTCACCTCGGCAGCCTTCATGCCTTCCGGAGCACGCTCCAGCGCTATATCCATCGCCGCTTGCTGGCCCTTGGTCAAAACCGCGAAATTGGCGGTGGTGCCGATCGACAGCGTCGCCATCCGGTAGTCCAGCGCTTCGATGCTCTCGACCGGCTTGCCGTTGAGCTGCAGCACCACGTCGCCGGGCTTGAGCCCTGCCTTGGCGGCCGGACCGGTCGCTTCGACCGACGAGACCAGCGCACCGGTCGGCTTCTCCATGCCGAGTGATTCGGCGATCTGCGGCGTCACCGCTTCGAACTCGGCGCCGACATAGGGCCGCTCGAAGAAGTCGAGCCCGGCCTTGGCGGCGTCGGCAAAGGCGCGAACCATGTTCGAGGGAATGGCGAAGCCAATGCCGATCGAACCACCACCGCGACTGTAGATGGCGGTGTTGATGCCGACCAGCTGGCCGCCCATGTTGATCAGCGCGCCGCCGGAATTGCCAGGATTGATGGCGGCGTCGGTCTGGATGAAGAAGCTGGAATCGGAGACGCCGATATGGCTGCGGGCCAGTGCCGAGACGATGCCGCTGGTGGTGGTCTGGCCGACGCCGAAGGGGTTGCCGATGGCCAGCAGCAGATCACCGACCTCGAGCGCGTCGGAATCGCCGATGGCAATGATCGGAAACGGCTTGTCCGAGGTGATCTTGAGCACGGCGAGGTCGAGTGTATCGTCCTTGAGCAGCACCTTGCTGTCGAACTCGCGTCCGTCCGCCGTCGCCACCTTGACCCGGTCGGCATCCTTGATGACGTGGTAATTGGTGACCACGACGCCGGTCGGATCGACCAGCACGCCGGAGCCGAGCGACGACTGTGCGCGCGGCTGCGAGCGGCCGAAAAATTCCTCGAAGAAGGGATCGCCGTCGAAAGGCGATGTTACCTTGGCGGTCTGCGAGGCATAGACGTTGACCACGGCGGGCGCCGTCTGCTTGACCAGCGGCGCAAACGACAGCTGCACCTCCTCGCGACCGAACGGCACGCGCTTGTCGGGACCAGCCGTGGCGTTTTCGCCTTCCACGCCATGCAGCAGGTCGGTCAGCACATCGGACAGGCCGGGATCCGTCTTGGTATCCTCGGCCAATGCTTGCCTGACCACCGGTGCGGCCGCAAACGCCATGACGGCGAAAAGCAGAACAAAGGGCAGTCTTCTGGCGCGCATTCGCGAATCCTCCAAGGCAAGTTCGGGGGCATTGTCCCGACGATTGTGCAAAATGAAAGGCTAAGCCGCTGAAATCCGACTATTTTGGGCAGCAAAACACCTATAGGTCGACCTGGAACTGAAAATCCTGGTGGACCACATGACAAAACACCTCCTGTCATTCCGTGACTTTTTGAAGACCGGCTCTTTGGGGCCTGTTTCTCCTTCTCTGAAGATGATCGACCTCGCCAGTGTGCTAGGTCCGCCTGATGGCTGGATCACAGAACATGCCGAAACAATTCCGGTCTACTGGACTTTCGGAAAGCTCGAAGTTTCCTTTGATGAAGATGCACCTCATCGGATGAACTGGTTTCAGATCGAGGAAGCAGGCTATCTCGAAGGGGATTTTGAGATTCTCACCGATCGCCTTGTGCTCTCATTGGATGGGTTTCGTGGAGACACGAAGCCTTCGGAATTCCTGGCTGCCGGCCTTTGGGCTCCAGAGGAGGCAGCAGTGTTCTACGCCGCCGTGAGCGACGATATCTTGCTGAACATCTGCGCGGGTCCCATCCAGATTCATTTCCGAGTCGATACGGACTTCATCGAGGACGGGGACGCTAGAGCGGTTCGCATTTAGGTTGACTTGTAGCCTGCGCTTTCGATGTAGTTGTTGCATTCGTTTGGGGTGACGTCGTCGAGGGTGCTGGCGATGGCGTTGTGTACGGCCTCGATGCTTCGTTTGGCGGCACGTCGCATGCAGTGCTTGAGCTTGGCGAACAGCTTCTCGATTGGATTGAGGTCTGGGCTGTAGGGCGGCAGGAAGAAGAGCCTTGCGCCAGCAGCCCTGACGATATCGCGGACGGCTTGGCCCTTGTGAGAACCGAGATTGTCGAGAATGACGATGTCGCCCGGCTTCAGTGTTTTGATGAGTTCGGTTTCGACATAGACGCGAAAGGCCTGCGCATTGATGGGGCCGTCAATGACCCAAGGCGCCTCCACCCGATCATGCCGCAGCGCCGCGATGAAGGTCATCGTCTTCCAATGGCCATATGGCGCGTGGGCCATCAGTCGCTTGCCGCGCACACCCCAGCCACGCAACGGTGCCATGTTGGTCTTGACCCATGTTTCATCCAGAAAGACCAGGCGCGTAGGATCAATACGGGTCTGGTAGCGCATCCATTGCGCACGCCGGCGCATCAGCTTTGGCTTGAGCTGCTCGGCCGGCAGAACGGTTTTTTTTGAAGCTCTTGCCTTCGCGATGCAAAAAGCGACCGACGCTCGCAGGATGAATGGTGAGACCACGTTCAGCCAGTGCCGCCGTCAATTGATGAAGCGTTATGTTGGCATCTCGCTCGACCTCGCCCAGCACGAAGGCACGGTGCTTCCCGTCGATCAGATAGGGCCGATGACCGCCCATCTTGCCGGGCGCCGCACTGCCTAACCGACGCTTGCGCGCCGCCCACTTGATCACGCTCGACACTGCCACCTTCAGCGCCGCAGCTACCTCGTAGCTCGTCTCGCCCTCTTCAAGGCGCGCCAGCGCCCGCTCCCGTAGATCCATCGAATAAGGCTTCGCCATCAGTCCCGACCTCCAACGGTCAAAACATCGAATCTGATTTGCTCAATCTTGGGAATCCTGATTCAGCTAAAACGCGAACCGCTCTAAAAGATATCTGGCCGGATCCACAGTGTTGCAATTGGTCAGCGATATCGATCGCCGCACCACTCTCGACAGCATCTATTCCTATCCTCAGCCGGCGTTCGAAGAGATCCCTGGCGCTTTCGATTGGAACCTGCTGAGCGGTCGCGACTACCTGACGCTCGCTCGATAAACGAAAGACACCGGCAACAAAAAGGGGCCCGCAGGCCCCTTTGAACTCTTTTGGAAAAAAACCGAGCCTTATGCGGCTGCGGCATCCGCGTCGGCACCTTCGGCTTCGATGCGAGCGCGGTCGCCGGCGCCCTTGGCCGAGACGTCACGATCGACGAACTCGATGACAGCCATGGCGGCGTTGTCACCGTGACGGAAGCCCGCCTTCATGATGCGCAGATAGCCGCCATTGCGGTTGGCGTAGCGCGGCGCGATGGTATCGAACAGACGCTTGACGACGCCTTCATTGCCGATCTGGGCAATGACCTGGCGGCGGGCGTGCAGGTCGCCACGCTTGCCGAGCGTCACCAGCTTCTCGACGATCGGACGCAAATCCTTCGCCTTCGGCAAGGTCGTGACGATCTGCTCGTGCTCAAGCAGCGACACGGCGAGGTTGGCGAACATCGACTTGCGATGGCTAATGCTTCGGGCGAAGCGGCGGCCTTTGAAACCGTGGCGCATGGCTCTTTTCCTTCTTCAGTTGTTCAAGAGGCCGCGGCCTCTGATGGTTTTCCGCATGACCGTCGGATCGAGCGGCCAACGCCGCCGATCCTTGGAATTCATGCTCAATATTGGTCTTCGTAACGCTTAGCGAGGTCTTCGATGTTTTCCGGCGGCCAGTCCGGCACTTCCATGCCGAGGTGCAGGCCCATCGCCGCCAGGACTTCCTTGATCTCGTTCAACGACTTGCGGCCGAAGTTCGGGGTGCGCAGCATCTCGGCTTCGGTCTTCTGGATCAGGTCGCCGATATAGACGATGTTGTCGTTCTTCAGGCAGTTGGCCGAACGCACCGAAAGCTCGAGCTCGTCGACCTTCTTGAGCAGCGCCGGGTTGAAGGCGAGCTCCGTGACGGCCTCGGCAGCGACTTCCTTCTGCGGCTCGTCGAAGTTGACGAACAGGCCGAGCTGGTCCTGCAGGATGCGGGCGGCGAAAGCCACTGCGTCCTCGCCGGTGATCGAACCGTCGGTCTCGATCGTCATGGTCAGCTTGTCATAGTCGAGAACCTGGCCCTCGCGGGTGTTTTCGACCTTGTAGGAGACCTTCTTGACCGGCGAATAAAGGCTGTCGACCGGGATCAGGCCGATCGGCGCGTCTTCGGCGCGGTTGCGGTCGGCCGGCACGTAACCCTTGCCGGTGTCGACGGTGAATTCCATGCGGATTTCAGCGCCTTCGTCCAGCGTGCAGATGACGTGGTCGGGGTTGAGGATCTCGACGTCGCCAACCGTCTGGATGTCGCCGGCAAGAACCGCACCTGGTCCCTGCTTGCGAACGACCATGCGCTTGGGACCATCGCCTTCCATGCGGATGGCGATTTCCTTGATGTTGAGGACGATATCGGTCACGTCCTCGCGCACACCGGCGATGGACGAGAATTCATGCAGGACGCCGTCGATCTGCACGGCGGTAACAGCCGCACCGCGCAGCGAAGACAGAAGCACGCGGCGCAGCGCGTTGCCCAGCGTCAGGCCAAAGCCACGCTCGAGAGGCTCGGCGACCAGCGTGGTCAGCGTCTTCTTCTTCGACGAGAACTCGATCTTGTTCGGCTTGATCAGTTCCTGCCAATTTTTCTGGATCATGATGCTTTCCTTCCGTTGACCCGCCACCATCCAATCGTGGCGGGCGACCTGGAATGCCGCGGAGGAGCGCCCAAGGGCGCTCGCGCGGCGTTCGGTAAATGCTTAGACGCGACGCTTCTTGCGCGGGCGGCAGCCATTGTGCGGGATCGGCGTCACATCACGGATCGAGGTGATGGTGAAGCCGGCCGCCTGCAGGGCGCGCAGTGCCGATTCACGACCGGAGCCGGGTCCGCAGACCTCGACTTCGAGCATGCGCATGCCGTGTTCCTGGGCCTTCTTGGCAACATCCTCGGCAGCCATCTGGGCAGCGAACGGGGTCGACTTGCGCGAACCCTTGAAGCCCTGGGCACCGGCCGACGACCAGGCAATCGAATTGCCCTGCGCGTCGGTGATGGTGATCATCGTGTTGTTGAAGGTCGAATTGACGTGGGCAACGCCCGACGAGATGTTCTTGCGTTCGCGACGGCGAACACGAGCGGCTTCCTTGGCCATGATAGTCCTTTCAGTTGATCTCTACACCGCCGTAATGCCAGCGGCTCCACCTTCGTAAGGGAGTAGGGGAATAGGGCAGTAAGGGAGTAGGGAAAAGTGCGGCCCGATTGATGGGCATTCCCTATTGCCTTACTCCCCTACTCCCTTATTCCCCTAACAAATTACTTCTTCTTGCCGGCGATCGACTTGGCCGGGCCCTTGCGGGTGCGCGCATTGGTATGCGTGCGCTGGCCGCGGACCGGCAGCGAGCGGCGGTGACGCAGGCCGCGGTAGCAGCCGAGGTCCATGAGCCGCTTGATGTTCATCGAGACTTCGCGGCGCAGGTCGCCTTCGACCTGGTAATCGCGGTCGATGGTTTCGCGGATCTGCAGCACTTCCGCGTCGGTCAGCTGGTTGACGCGGCGCTCGGCCGGGATGCCGACCTTGTCGACGATCTCCTGGGCGAACCGCTTGCCAATGCCGTGAATGTACTGAAGCGCAATGACAACGCGCTTGTTGGTCGGAATGTTGACGCCGGCTATACGAGCCATGTTCTTCCCTTCTCCATGTGGGCCGGCCAATCCTCAAAAACAAGGCAGGCTCGGCGCTGTCTTAAGTTGCCCCGCGTCCGGTGGAGGCCGGCCCATGCGGGAGTTTCCAGTTCAATACGGCTGCCTTGCCCTTGCGGACAAGCAAAGCTCATGCCTGATAGGAAGACGGGCCGCCATACCGCAGCGAACCGCCTCCGTCAAGTGCAATCGTTAATTTCCCCGCGCTGCGTCCTTGAGCACCGCTTCGATCTGTTCCGTCACGGCGTCGATATCGGCCATGCCGTCGACACTGCGGAGCTTGCCCTTGGCATAATAGTAGCCAATCAGCGGCGACGTCTTCTTGTAGTATTCCCTCAAGCGCTCTTCGAACACGGTCGGGTTGTCGTCCTTGCGAACGGGAAGGCCGGCTGCCTGCGCCTCGTCGGCGCGCTTGACGATCCGGCCGACCAGGGCCTTGTCGTCGACCACGAGCTCAATGACGGCGTCGAGGGCCTGGGAGCGATCCAACAGCATCTGCTCGACCGCATCCGCCTGCACCAGGGTCCGCGGATAGCCGTCGAGGATGAATCCCTTGGCGCAGTCGGGCTGATCGATACGCTCGGCGACGATCGCGTTGACGATCGCGTCAGACACCAGTTCACCGGCATCCATCACCGCCTTGGCGCGCTTGCCGACTTCGGTGCCTGCCTGGACGGCAGCACGCAGCATGTCGCCCGTCGAGAGCTGGGGTATGCCGTGTTTTTCTACCAGTCTTTGTGCTTGCGTCCCCTTGCCCGCTCCTGGCGGCCCAAGCAATATCAACCTCATCTGGCTTTCTTCCCCCCGCGCAGCTTCGACTTCTTGATCAGGCCTTCATACTGGTGCGCGATCAGGTGGCCCTGAATCTGCGCAACCGTATCGAGCGTGACACTGACCACGATCAGAAGCGATGTGCCACCAAGGTAGAATGGTACGCCAGTCGCCGAGATCAGGAACTCCGGCAGCAGGCACACCAGCACCAGATAGATGGCGCCGACGACGGTGATGCGGGTGAGAACGTAATCGATGTAATCGGCGGTGCGCTCGCCCGGACGATAACCCGGGATGAAGCCTGAATGCTTCTTGAGCTGGTCGGCGGTGTCCTTCGGGTTGAAGACAATCGCTGTGTAGAAGAAGGCGAAGAACACGATCATCGCCGCGTAGAATGCCATGTAGAGCGGCTGGCCATGGCCGAGCGCGGCCAGGATGGTGCTTGCCCAGGCCGGCATGTTGGTCGTCTGCGAGAAGCCTGCGACGGTGGCCGGCAGCAACAGCAGCGACGAGGCGAAGATCGGCGGAATGACACCGGACGTGTTGAGCTTCAGCGGCAGATGCGAGGTATCGCCCTGGAACATGCGATTGCCAACCTGGCGCTTCGGATACTGGATCAGCAGGCGGCGCTGGGCGCGTTCGAAGAACACGATGAGCGCGATGACGACGATGGCCAGCACGATGATCGCCAGGATCAGGCCGGTCGACAGCGCGCCGGTACGGCCAAGCTCCAGCGTGCCGGAGATGGCGTGCGGCAGGCCGGCGACGATGCCGGAGAAGATGATCAGCGAAATGCCGTTGCCGATGCCGCGCGCGGTTATCTGCTCGCCCAGCCACATCAGGAACATGGTGCCGCCGACCAGCGTGACGACGGTCGAGATGCGGAAGAACATGCCGGGATCGCTGACGATGCCGTTGCCGCCTTCCAGACCGACAGAAATGCCATAGGCCTGAACCAGCGCAAGCAGCACGGTGCCGTAGCGCGTGTATTGGTTGATGACCTTGCGGCCCTGTTCGCCTTCCTTCTTCAGCGCTTCCAGTGACGGGATGACCGAGGTCATCAGCTGCATGATGATGGACGCGGAGATGTAAGGCATGATGCCGAGCGCAAAGATCGCCATGCGCTGCACGGCGCCGCCGGCGAACATGTTGAACATGCCGAGCACCCCCTTGCTCTGCGAAGAGAAGGCCTGGGCGAAGGCGTCGGGATTGATACCGGGAAGCGGGATGTAGGTGCCGAGGCGATAAACGAGCAGCGCGCCGATCGTGAACCAGATGCGCTTCTTCAAATCCTCCGCCTTGGCGAAGGCCGAGAAATTCAGATTCGAGGCTAATTGTTCAGCAGCCGAAGCCATGCCTGATTCTCCGCTTGGTAACGCTTGATGGCCCTGAGGTCAGGCGGCGCGTTTCACCGAAGCTCACGAGATAAGCTCCGGGCTCTAAACATGCAAGCGGCCGCGTTGACGCGGCCGCCTCATTGAGCAGATCAAAGCGCAATCGTGAGCAAAAACGGATCCCACTCTTGCCGATCGCGCTTCAAATTGCCGTTACTCGGCAGCTGCCTTTTCCTGCGGCAGCTTGACCGAACCGCCGGCCTTTTCGATCTTCTCGATCGCGGCCTTGGAGGCGCCGGCGACGTCAAAGGCGAGCTTCGCCTTGATCTCGCCATCCGAGAGGATGCGAACGCCGTCCTTGACGCGGCGGATGACGCCGGCGGCAACCAGCGATTCAGCCGTCACGGTCGCCTTGGCATCGAGCTTCTTGGCATCGATGGCCACCTGGATGCGGGCCAGCGACACGACGGTGAAGCTCTTGGCGAAGATGTTGTTGAAGCCACGCTTCGGCAGGCGCCGGTAAAGCGGCATCTGGCCACCCTCGAAGCCGTTGATGGCGACGCCGGAGCGCGCCTTCTGGCCCTTGACGCCGCGACCGCCGGTCTTGCCGGAGCCGGAGCCGATACCACGGCCGAGACGCTTCTTGGAGTGCGTCGCGCCGTCCTTGTCACGCAGATCGTTGAGTTTCATCTGAGTTCTCCTGCGCTCTGGCTCAGCCCTCGTCCACGACGCGGACGAGATGCTGGACGGCAGCGATCATGCCGCGCACGGAGGGCGTATCTTCCAGCGTGCGCTGCTTGTGCATCTTGTTGAGGCCGAGGCCGACCAGCGTCGCGCGCTGTTCCTTCGGACGGCGGATCGGCGAACCGATCTGCTCAACGGTGATGGTCTTGGTTGCTTTCTTGGCCATGGTCAAAATCCCTGGTCAGATCGACTATTCTTCAGCCGCAACGGCGGTGCCGCGGCGGGCCTGAAGGGTCGAATACTTGATGCCGCGAGCAGCAGCCACATCCTTGGGATGCATCTGGCTCTTCAGCGCGTCGAAGGTGGCGCGAACCATGTTGTAGGGGTTCGACGAACCCATCGACTTGGCGACCACGTCATGCATGCCGAGCGTCTCGAAGACAGCGCGCATCGGGCCGCCGGCGATGATGCCGGTACCTTGCTTGGCAGCGCGCAGCAGCACGCGTCCGGCGCCCCAGCGTCCTTCGACGTCATGGTGCAGCGTACGGCCCGAGCGCAGCGGCACGAAGATCATGTCGCGCTTGGCCGATTCAGTTGCCTTGCGGATAGCTTCCGGCACTTCGCGCGCCTTGCCGTGACCAAAGCCGACGCGGCCCTTCTGGTCGCCGACGACGACGAGTGCTGCAAAACCGAAGCGACGGCCGCCCTTGACGACCTTGGCGACGCGGTTGATGTGGACGAGCTTGTCCACCATGCCGTCATCGCGTTCTTCACGATCGCGGCCGCGGCCGCCATCCCTACGTTCCTGTGCCATATCCTGTTCCTTGTTTTTTTCCGGAAGCACGGTTGCTGATAAGATCCGGTGCCTCGCCCCGAATAAATCGGGAAACGGTCACCGGGGGCGAAATCAATTCCTTCGCATAATCCCTATCCGAAAAGTCTGCAACTTTTCGGGACTATGCTTAGAAGCTCAAGCCACCTTCGCGGGCAGCCTCGGCGAGCGCCTTGACGCGGCCGTGATAGATGTAGGCGCCGCGGTCGAAGACGACTTCCTTGACGCCGGCCTTGGTGGCGCGCTCGGCGATCAGCTTGCCGATCGCGGTCGCGGCGGCGGTGTCGGCGCCGGTCTTGAGCGAACCCTTGAGGTCCTTCTCGAGCGTCGAAGCGGCAGCGATGGTGTGGCCCTTGGCGTCGTCGATGACCTGCACGTAGATGTTCTTCGACGTGCGGTGGACCGACAGACGCGGGCGCTCGCCGGCGACCTTCTTGATCTGACGACGGACGCGCTGCGCGCGGCGCTGCGTGGATTCCTTGGTACCCATGATGGTCTTCCTTGCCTTCAAAAAACGGGGGCCGCCATATGCGGTAGGCGAAAGCGCCTCCCGCGACCGCTCCCCGCGGCGTTACACTTCCTGGCTTGGCCTTTTCCGAAAAGTCTTCAACCTCTCGAGGCCAGGCCCACTACTTCTTCTTGCCTTCCTTGCGGACGATCTTCTCGCCAGCATAGCGGACGCCCTTGCCCTTGTAGGGCTCCGGACCACGATACTCGCGGATCTCGGCCGCAACCTGGCCGACCTGCTGCTTGTCGATGCCGGCCACGGTGATTTCAGTCGGCTTCGGCACCGTGATGGTGATGCCCTGCGGCGTCTCATAGACGACGTCATGGCTGAAGCCAAGCGCCAGCTGCAGGTTCTTGCCCTGAAGTGCCGCGCGATAGCCAACGCCGGTGATCTCGAGCTTCTTCTCGAAACCGTCCTTGACGCCCTGCAGGATGTTGACGATCTGCGTGCGCGACATGCCCCACTTGGAGCGGGCGGTCTTGGTCTGGTCGCGCGGCTGGACAGCGATCTCGCTGCCTTCCATCTTGACCAGCACTTCGTCGTTTACCACGAACTTCAGCTCACCCTTGGGGCCCTTCGCCGTCACGGTCTGGCCGTTGACGGTCGCGGTCACGCCCTGCGGCAGCGAAACGGGTTTCTTTCCAATACGAGACATTTTGTTGTCCTCGTCACTTCTCTTGTTTCAGGTCTCTGTCTTCGGGAACGATCCGAAGACCGGATTCCACTTTGCGGTCAACTGCCAGATCAGAAGATCTGGCAGAGGATCTCACCGCCGACGTTCTGTTCACGTGCTTCATGGTCGGCCATCACGCCCTTCGGTGTCGAAAGGATGGCGATGCCGAGGCCGTTGGCGACCTGCGGGATCGACTTGGCCGAAACATAGACGCGGCGGCCTGGCTTCGAGACGCGGGCGATTTCGCGCACGACCGGCGCGCCGTCGAAATACTTCAGCTCGATCTCGATTTCGGACTTGCCGTTGTCGAAGTCGGTCTGGCTGTAATCGCGGATATAGCCTTCAGCCTTCAGCACGTCGAGGACGCGGGTGCGCAGACGCGAAGCCGGCGTCGAAACGCTCGACTTCTTGCGGCCATACGCGTTGCGGATGCGGGTCAGCATATCGCCGAGAGGATCGCTCAATGACATGTTATGTCCTCCTTACCAGCTCGACTTGACCAGGCCCGGGATCTGGCCGTTATTGCCGAGATCACGAAGCGCGATGCGCGATACTTTGAGCTTGCGATAGTAGGCGCGCGGACGGCCGGTGACTTCGCAGCGGTTGCGGATGCGGATCTTGGCCGAGTTGCGCGGCATGGCGGCAAGCTTCAGCTGAGCGCGGAAGCGCTCTTCCATCGGCTTGGACTGATCCATGATGATCGCCTTGAGCGCAGCCCGCTTGGGACCGTACTGGTCGGCAAGCTTGCGGCGCCTGTTGTTCTTCTCGACTGAGCTGGTCTTTGCCATTTCAGATTTTTTCCTTTTCTCGCTGCCGTTACTGGCGGAAGGGGAAGTTGAAGGCCTTGAGCAACGCCCTGGCTTCGTCGTCCGTCTTCGCAGTCGTACAAACGATGACGTCCATGCCCCAGATCTGATCAACCTTGTCGTAGTTGATCTCCGGGAACACGATGTGTTCCTTGATGCCCATGGCGTAGTTGCCACGGCCATCGAAGCTCTTCGGATTCAGTCCGCGAAAGTCGCGGACGCGCGGCAGTGCGATGTTCACGAGGCGGTCGAGGAACTCGTACATGCGTTCCTTGCGCAACGTGACCTTGGCACCGATCGGCATCTTCTCGCGGACCTTGAAGCCGGCGATCGAATTGCGGGCGCGGGTGACGACGGCCTTCTGGCCGGCGATCATCGCCAGGTCTTCGGCCGCGATCGAAGGCTTCTTCGAATCGGCGGTCGCTTCGCCAACGCCCATGTTCAGCACGATCTTGTCGATGCGCGGAACCTGCATCTCGTTGTCGTAGCCGAACTGTTCCTGCAGCGCCTTGCGGATGGTCTCGTTGTAGACCTGCTTGAGGCGCGGCGTGTTCTGAGCCTTGGACTGTTTGCTTTCAGCCTTGGGCTTCGTGGTTTGAGCCTTAGCCATTGATGACTTCTCCCGAGCGCTTGGCGACGCGCACCTTCTTGCCGTCCTTCTGGAAGATGAAGCCGACGCGGGTCGGCTTGCCATCCTTGGGGTCGGCCAGCGCGATGTTCGACAACTGGATCGGCGCTTCCTTGGTGATGATCCCGCCCTCTTGGGACTGGGACTGCTTCTGGTGACGACGGATCATGTTGACGCCGCGCACCAGCGCGGTGTCTTCCTTCGGCTGCACCGAGAGGACTTCGCCCGAACGGCCCTTGTCCTTGCCGGCCAGCACGACGACCTTGTCGCCTTTTCTAATCTTTTGCATTGGTCCGGCTCCTTACAGCACTTCAGGCGCGAGCGAGATGATCTTCATGTGGTTCTTGGCGCGGAGTTCGCGCGGAACCGGTCCGAAGATACGCGTGCCGATCGGCTCTTTCTTGTTGTCGACGAGAACGGCCGCGTTCTTGTCGAAACGGATCACGCTGCCGTCCGGGCGGCGGATGTCCTTGGCCGTGCGAACCACGACCGCCTTCATCACATCGCCCTTCTTCACGCGGCCGCGCGGAATGGCTTCCTTGATCGACACCACGATGATGTCGCCCACGGAAGCGTATTTCCGCTTCGAGCCGCCCAGCACCTTGATGCACATGACACGACGGGCGCCGGAATTATCCGCGACGTCGAGGTTTGTTTGCATCTGAATCATGACTGGCCGCCTTCTTCTCTTCTAACGGGATGGGCTCAAAGCCCCTCCCCGGTCTGTCCAAAATTCGTTGTTTACGCCCGAGGTCAGGCTTGGTCCGAAGACACGACGATCCAGCGCTTGTCCTTGGAAATCGGCTTCGATTCCTGGATGAACACCTGATCGCCTACCTTGTGGGCGTTGTTCTCGTCGTGCGCCTTGTACTTCTTGGTCATGCGCACGGTCTTCTTCATCACGGGATGCGTGAAGCGCCGTTCGACCTTGACGACAACCGTCTTCTCGTTCTTGTCGCTGACGACGGTGCCCTGCAGAATGCGCTTTGGCATGGTTTTCGTCCTTAAGCCTTCTTAGCCGCGGACTTTTCCGCAGCGATGGTCTTGATACGCGCAATATCCTTACGGACCTGTCTCACGCGCGCGGTCTTCTCGAGCTGGCCGGTGGCCTTCTGGAAGCGCAGGTTGAACTGCTCCTTCTTCAGGCTCGCCAGGTCGTCGGTCAGCTGGTCCTGGGTCTTGGTCCGGATGTCTTCGGCTTTCATGATCAGCCCGTCCTTATTCTGCGATGCGCTGCACGAAGCGCGTCTTGACCGAGAGCTTGGCCGCGCCGAGACGCAGTGCCTCACGGGCGGTTTCTTCATTGACGCCGTCGATCTCGAACATGATACGGCCCGGCTTGACGCGCGCCGCCCAGTAGTCGACCGCACCCTTGCCCTTACCCATGCGGACTTCGGTCGGCTTCGAAGTGACCGGCACGTCCGGGAAAATACGGATCCAGACGCGACCAGCGCGCTTCATTTCACGCGTGATCGCGCGGCGGGCCGCCTCGATCTCACGTGCGGTGACGCGGTTCGGCTCAAGCGCCTTCAGCCCGAAACCACCGAAATCCAGGTTGGTGCCGCCCTTTGCGGTACCATGGATACGGCCCTTGAACTGCTTGCGGAACTTTGTGCGCTTTGGCTGCAGCATCGTTCTAACTCCAAATTCCTAAATGTCTCAGGCGTTTTCGCGACGACGACCGCGTTCGCGATCACCACCACCGCCATGCGCTGCATCGCTTTCGCTGGCCCGACGCTCCGAAGCCATCGGGTCATGCTCAAGGATTTCGCCCTTGAACACCCAGACCTTGACGCCGCAGATGCCATAAGCCGTGTGCGCTTCGGCCGTACCGTAGTCGACGTCCGCACGCAGCGTATGCAGCGGCACGCGGCCTTCGCGATACCATTCCATGCGCGCGATCTCGGCGCCGCCGAGGCGGCCGGCGCAGTTGATGCGGATGCCTTCGGCACCGAGGCGCATCGCCGATTGAACGGCACGCTTCATGGCGCGGCGGAACGCGATACGACGCTCGAGCTGCTGGGCGATCGACTGGGCGACCAGGGTCGCGTCGATCTCCGGCTTGCGCACTTCAACGATGTTGAGGTGCGTCTCGGACTTCGTCATCTCCATCAGCTTCTTGCGAAGCTTCTCGATGTCGGCGCCCTTCTTGCCGATGATCAGACCCGGGCGCGCGGCGTGGATGGTGACGCGGCACTTCTTGTGCGGACGCTCGATCACGACCTTCGAGATGGCAGCCTGCTTGAGCTCCTTCTCGAGATACTTGCGGATCTTGATGTCCTCATGCAGCAGCTTGCCGTACTCGCCGGTGTTCGCGAACCAGCGCGAATCCCAGGTGCGGTTGATGCCGAGGCGAAGACCGATCGGATTGACTTTCTGGCCCATTATGCGGCCTCCCCTTTTTCTTCGACTTCACGAACGACGATCGTGAGGTGCGAGAACGGCTTCTCGATACGGCTGGCGCGACCGCGACCACGGGCATGGAACCGCTTCATGACGATCGACTTGCCGACATAGGCTTCCGCCACGATCAGTGCATCGACATCCAGGTCGTGGTTGTTTTCCGCGTTGGCGATTGCCGATTCCAGCGTCTTCTTGACCGTGCCGGAAATCCGCTTGGCCGAGAATTCGAGATCGGAAAGCGCTGTCGCGACCTTCTTGCCGCGGATCAGCGCGGCAACGAGGTTGAGCTTCTGCGGGCTGATACGGATCGTGCGCAATACGGCGCGCGCTTCGTTATCAGCAAGCCTGCGCGGAGCTTTGGCCTTGCCCATGATTATTTCCTCTTCGCCTTCTTATCCGCGCCGTGACCGTAATAGGTCCGGGTCGGAGCGAATTCACCGAACTTGTGACCGACCATGTCCTCGTTCACCGAAACGGGAACATGCTTCTGGCCGTTGTAGACACCGAAGGTGAAGCCGACGAACTGCGGCAGGATGGTGGAGCGACGGCTCCACATCTTGATCACCTCATTGCGACCACCTTCACGAACCTTGTCCACCTTCTTGAGAAGGTAGCCGTCAATGAAGGGGCCTTTCCAAATCGAACGAGTCACTTGGCGTTACCTCTTCTTAGCTCTTGCGCTGATGGCGCGAGCGCAGGATGAACTTGTCGGTCGCCTTGTTGGACCGCGTCTTCTTGCCCTTGGTCGGCTTGCCCCAGGGCGAAACCGGATGGCGGCCACCCGAGGTGCGGCCTTCGCCGCCGCCGTGCGGATGGTCGACCGGGTTCATGGTCACGCCGCGATTGTGCGGGCGCTTGCCACGCCAAACCGTGCGACCGGCCTTGCCGTCATTGATATTGCCGTGGTCCGGATTGGACACGGCGCCGACAGTGGCCATGCAGGAGCCGTGAACGACACGCTGCTCGCCCGAGTTGAGGCGCAGGATCGCCATGCCCTGGTCACGACCGACCAGCTGGCCATAACCACCTGCCGAACGGGCGACCTGAGCGCCCTTACCCGGCTTCAGCTCGATGTTGTGGACGATGGTGCCGACCGGCATCGAAGCCAGCGGCATCGCATTGCCCGGCTTCACGTCGACCGCTTCACCGGACACGATCTTGTCGCCGGGAGCCAGACGCTGCGGAGCGATGATGTAGGACAGCTCGCCATCGTCATACTTGATCAGCGCGATGAAGGCGGTGCGGTTCGGATCGTACTCAATGCGCTCGACCGTGCCGACGACGTCGAACTTGCGGCGCTTGAAGTCGATGATGCGGTACGAACGCTTGTGACCACCGCCGATGAAGCGGGCGGTGATGCGACCATGATTGTTGCGGCCGCCCGACTTGGTCAGGCCTTCGGTCAGACCCTTGACGGGCTTGCCCTTGTAGAGGCCCGAGCGGTCGACGATGACCAGCTGACGTGTGCTGGGCGTTACCGGGTTGAATTTTTTCAGTGCCATTGTTCTGTCCTCGCGGCCTTGCTCAGAGACCCGTCGCGACGTCGATCGACTGACCATCGGCCAGCGTCACAACCGCCTTCTTGACGTCGCTCTGGCGGCCAACCGTGCCACGGAAGCGCTTGATCTTGCCCTTGCGGACAAGCGTGTTCACGGCCATCACCTTGACGCCGAACAGCGCTTCGACGGCGGCCTTGATTTCCGGCTTCGACGCCTTCTTGGCGACGTTGAAGACGACCTTGTTCTGCTCGGAGGCCATGGTCGACTTTTCGGTGATCGCCGGCGAGACGATCACGTCGTAATGACGAAGGTCGGTCATTTAAAACGCTCCTCGAGAGCCTCGACGGCGGCCTTCGAAAGGACCAGCGTGCCGCGGCGCAGAATGTCGTAGACGTTGATGCCCTGGATGGGCAGCACGTCGATGTTGGGGATGTTCGTCGCCGCCAGCTTGAAGTTCTTGTCAAGCTCGGCGCCGCCGATCAGCAAAGCGTTGGTCAGGCCCAGCGTCGCGAAATTCGCGATCAGCGCCTTCGTCTTGGCCTCGGTCAGCTTCAGCTCGTCGATGATGATGATCGACGCGCTCTTGGCCTTGGCCGAGAGAGCATGCTTGAGGCCGAGAGCACGAACCTTCTTCGGCAGTTCGTGCTCGTGGCTGCGAACGACCGGGCCGTGGGCCTTGCCGCCGCCGCGGAACTGCGGAGCGCGTGCCGAATGGTGACGGGCGCGGCCCGTACCCTTCTGCTTGTACATCTTGGCGCCGGTGCGCGCGATCTCGGCGCGACCCTTGGTCTTGTGCGTGCCCTGCTGCTTCTTGGCAAGCTGCCAGCGCACGACGCGCTGCAGGATGTCTTCGCGCGGATCAAGGCCGAAAATCTCGTCGGAGAGTTCCACCTTGCCGGCGTCCTTGCCGCCCAGCGTTGTGATCTTGAGATCCATTATTCCGCTCCCTCTGTGGCCGGAGCCTCGTTCTTGGCGCCACTTTCGGCAGCAACGGCGCGGATCGCGGCAGGCTTCGGCGCATTGGCCGGCAGTGCCACCTTGGCCGCATCGCGGACCAGGATCCAGGCGCCCTTCGATCCGGGAACCGCACCGCGGATCAGGATCAGGCCGCGGTCGGCGTCGGTCGATACGATCTCGACATTCTGCGTGGTGACGCGGGTGTCGCCCATGTGGCCAGCCATATGCTTGCCCTTGAACACCTTGCCCGGGTCCTGGCGCTGGCCGGTCGAACCGTGCGTACGGTGCGAAACCGAGTTACCGTGCGTCGCACGGCCACCGCCCATGTGGTGGCGCTTGATGACGCCCTGAAAACCCTTGCCGATCGTCGTGCCCGTCACATCGACCTTCTGGCCGGCGACGAAGTGCTCGACGGTGATCTCCGCGCCGACATCGATCATGTTGTCGGCGGAGACGCGGAACTCGGCGACCTTCGCCTTCGGCTCGACGGAAGCGGTCGCGAAATGGCCGCGCATCGCCTTCGACGTGTTCTTCACCTTGGCAAGGCCAACGCCGAGCTGAACGGCGGTGTAGCCATTCTTCTCTTGCGTGCGCTGGGCCACGACCTGGCAGTTCTCCATCAGGAGAACGGTGACGGGAACATGTTCCCCGGCATCGTTGTAGATGCGGGTCATTCCCACCTTCTTTGCAATCACACCTGAACGCATCGGTTCAATTCCTTTAGAGTTCCGGGCCAGGGGCACCGCCCCTTACCGCGCTCTCATTCCCTTAGAGCTTGATCTCGACGTCGACGCCGGCGGCCAGATCGAGCTTCATCAAAGCATCGACCGTCTGCGGGGTCGGATCGACGATGTCGAGCAGACGCTTGTGCGTGCGCATCTCGAACTGCTCGCGGCTCTTCTTGTCGACGTGAGGCGACCGGTTGACCGTGAACTTTTCGATCCGCGTCGGCAGCGGAATGGGGCCGCGGACGTTTGCACCGGTACGCTTGGCCGTCGACACGATTTCCTTCGTCGAGGCGTCGAGCACGCGGTGGTCAAACGCCTTAAGGCGGATGCGGATATTCTGTCCGTTCATGCGTCACTTCCTTGTTCTGGCGCGGCGCGGGCAACTCCCGCGCCCGCGACAGATCGGTTTAAGTCCAAATTACTCTTTGATGGTGACGACGATGCCGGCACCGACGGTGCGGCCGCCTTCACGGATGGCGAAGCGCAGCTTCTCTTCCATGGCGATCGGCA
>NZ_JAMYMR010000048.1:0-36110 GCF_040318635.1 Mesorhizobium sp. M1066 | reverse complement strand
CGCGAGCACAAGAAGCTCGCTCTACGCCAAGCCGCATGACCAGCTTCATGATCGCCCATTTTGCAGAACTTGACGCACACAACCCGGGCCAGTGAGATCGGAACCTCTCGACCGCAGGCTCAACGAGTCCCAACTGTAAGGCAGTCATGCAGCGCTGCCTCCTGGCCGTCGCTGAGCAGGCCGGTCGTCACCCGGTCGCGATAGCATTGGCATGCCGGTCGGTCGACTTGTCCAGCATCTTGCGGCCGACATCGCGCACCTTGCCGATCCGACGAACAAGCTTAATCTCCGACAGTTCCTTCCGGACCCAGGGCTTTGGTTGCTCCCCGGCCCGTCGCGGATTATAGCAACATGTATATTAGCTGTTACTTGACAATATGCCTACGCTCTGGTTTCCTGATTTAACGGGTATTTAACCAAGTTCGTTGCGTTTTTTACGGACGGTGTTCGCATGTCGACGTTGGTCGTGGCGGACCCGCGAGGGGTATATCTCGCCGGTCTGGAATGGGTGTTGCAGAAGGCTGGACACGATGTTGTCGCCCAGTGCCGCCGCCCTGTGGACGTTCTCGCTCATGTGGAGCGCCATCAACCTGATATCGTCATCGTGGGCGTGGATCTCGCGGACCAGCAGACATCCGGTCTTTCCTCACGGCTGAAGGCTGGCAACAGCGCTCTCGGCATCATCTTCATCGTGCAGCCAACCGGCAGGCTCGATGTCAAGGAGATACAGACGCTCGACGTCGACGGCCTGTTTCTGGACGGCATCAGCCACCGCTTTCTCATCGAATGCGTGAATGCGGTGGCAACAGGCAAGAAGTGGATCGACAACAAGATCGTCCAGCAACTGCTGATGCCCGGCTCGCAGCCGCAGCCAATGTCCCGGCTGACCGGGCGGGAGACCGAGATCGCCGATCTCGTCTCGCGCGGGCTGCGCAACAAGACCATCGCGCAGCGGCTGCATTTATCCGAAGGCACGGTGAAGATGCACCTGCATCACGTCTACGAGAAGCTGCATCTCGGCGGCCGGGCGGAACTGGCGTGGATGGCGCACGGCAAAGGCGCCGGGCGTCCAGGAACGGGCCGAACCGGCCTGCTCTGAACACTCTCCACTCGCACCGACATTGTACGCACGGCAACGGCCGGAGAGCCGTCTGACGGCATCTGGCTCGTGCCTGCGCGACCTCCCGCAGCGCCCGCCAGCCTGATCTATCGAAGGATATATACCGTTCGATCAGGCGCGGACATTGACCGCAATACTATCCAAGCGGGAATGGACGCGCCCTCTGCGCCGACGGCACAATGTGGTTTGAGGGCCGAAGTCAGGACGCGATGACACCCGCGGGCCAGGGTTCGGGCGGAAGTAGGGGGAGAGGGGTTTTCCAAAAACAAACAGTGAACTTGTACTCGCGTGAGCGTGAGTACGGGCCGTGTGCACAATTGGTCACCATCCAGGAAAGGATGACATTATGGCTACCATTAATATCATAGGCGAGTTAATCAACGACCAGACAGCCGGCATACAAAACACCGCTACCGGCGACCCGGACGGCGACGACGTTGCCGTAAGCGTCTCCGGCGTTTCGTTGGTCAGCGCTGACCTCGCCCCTGCCTTTGTCACTTATCTGAACGGTCTCGGTTTGACCGCAGGGCAGCTGGCATTCGCTGACTCCGCTGAGGCGGCAAGTCAGGCCGGTCTCATCCACGTGACGGCAGGAACTAACGAAGTCGTCGACAGCCTGATATTCGCCCCTCTGGCACTCGCGGATTCCGGGTTGAACACCGTGGGCGGCGAGGACATCTTCCTCACCACGTCGGCGGACGGCAAATCTGTTTTGGCGACTGATACCAGCGGTGACATCGTCGCCGCTTTCTACATCATCCCCAACAGTGACAATACATTGGGCACGGTGCAGATGGTCACTTTCGCGCCAATCGCCCACCCGGGCAACCTCAACCCGGATGACCGAGTGGACTTCAGCGACATCCTGAAAGTCCGCGCGTTGTCACACACAGATGAGTCCATCGGTGGCGACATCAATGTCGACGACGACGGCCCGACAATCAGCCAGGCGACCGACAACGTGAACCTGGTCGTGGACGAGACGACGCTGGGCACGAACCCATTCGCTGACTTCTCGACGCAGTTCACCAAGAACGGCGGCACCGACGGCGAGGCTTCGACTGTTCACACTCTGAGTATCACAGGGGGAAACGGTACGGATTCCGGTTTGGATCTCACCGCAACCGGCCAGGCGGTCCTCCTGTTCAACAACAACGGCGTCATCGAGGGTCGTACTGTTAATGCCAGCGGTACATTGGTGTTCACGGTTACGACTACTGCCGCTGGCGTCGTGACGCTCGATCAGCTGCAAGCGATTGTTCATCCCAATCCGAACGCGGATGACGAGTCCGTGACGCTGTCGGCGGATAACCTCATCGTCCTGACGGCGACCATCACCGACGGCGACGGCGATACTGCGAAGGCTGACCTCAACATCGGCCAGAACCTCATCTTCCACGACGACATCCCGTCAATCAGCACGACCGGCACCGCGCCGACCATTCTGGATGACGAGTCGTTGCTGGGCACCAATAATACCGGTGATTATGCACCCAACTTCGCCGCCCTGTTCGGCGCGGACGGTGCAGGTGGTGTCACCTTCGCCCTCAGCGTCGGCGCGGGTGGGGTCAGTGTTCTTGACTCCGAGTCCGGTCAGGCGATCAACCTGTCGGCCAACGCCGGCGTCATCGAGGGCCGCACGGCCATCGGCAACCTGCTGGTGTTCTCGGTCAGCGTGACCGCTGCCGGCGTCGTGACACTCGATCAGGTACGGTCGATCAGACACCCCGACCCCAACAACGCGGATGACACCCTCACCTTGGGTGCCGTCAACAGCGTTCTTCTGACGGCGACCGTTACCGACGGCGACGGCGATCACAAGTCGGCCGTTCTCAGCATCGGCAACCTGCTTCAGGTCAAGGATGACGGCCCGTCGATTCTCGACCAAGATGGCGTCGCCGGCGGCATCCAAGGGTTCGATGGCGATCCCGGCACCACCGGGGCTCAGGCCGAGACTATCGCCGCGACCGGTGGTACGGCTACTGGTAGCTTCTCGTTCAATATCGGTGCGGACGGCCACTTGGCAGCGTTCTACGCGGGTGGTGGCTCAGATTTCGCCGACCTCGACGCCGGTGCAGGTGTCCAACGGCTGTCGCTGACCGGCACGGTCGACAACGCGCAGACCCCGGCTATCACCAACGTCCAAACGGCACTCGTTTCGGAAACTGCTACATCCGCACAGTTCTCCTTCTCGTTCCATTACGACAAGGACCCGATCACGGGCGGAGTGCAGGACGCAACGGCAGGTGGCACGTTGACCTTCAACAAGGCTCTGGGTACGTACTCGCTCGCCTTGACCGACGCGATCGACGGGTTCAGCTTCAACGTCTTCCACTCCTCGGAGCTGACGGCGAAAGCACCCCCCGGCAACACCGGTCACCCCGAACTCGTGGTGACGCAGTTGGATGCCAATCCCAACACACCTGCTGATCACGACGGGTTCTACGTGCAGTTCACCGGCAACTCGAACCCCAACGGCAGCCCCTTCGGGTTTAACGGGACGGGTGATGGCTCGCCTGTCGGTAACAACACTTACGACAACGGAGAATTCGTCACCAGCAACTTCCAGGACTGGGTTTCCGCCACGGGCAATACCAACGGCGTGGCCGGCGACACGATCCAGAAGGGCGAACTCCTCACCCTCCGGTTCTTCAACGAGAACATCTTGGGCGACGTTAATCCCGGCGCGCCCGAGGGTGGTACCGAGAAGGTCTCGCCGACAGACGCGGTAAACGCTATCGCCATCAAGTTCGACGGCATCGGCAGCAGCGAAGACCTTATCGTGGTCCTCGACCTGATCAACTACGGTGCCGATGGTGTCCTGGGTGGAACTGGCGCTAACCTCGACGTCGAGACGACGAGGTCGATCATTGTCGATAACGCGGACCTCTTCAAGTTGTCGACCGGCGGTGTCCCCTCTCCCTACAACACGGAGTTCACGCTCGACAACAACGATGCTCTCTTGATCATCGAGAGCAACGACTACAACGCCGCCGGTGAGAACTTCCAAATCCAGGGGATGCAGATCATGCAGTCCGGTAACGGGCTGACCGGGTCTGGCATCAACCTGATCAGGGCGACCGACAACCCGGCTACTATCCCGGTTGAGGGTGCCAGCCCGGTTGGTGGTCCGCTGGTAGCTTGGGAAAACACGGACAATGACGTTCTCAAGATCACGGATATCGGCTTCATCCAGACGACTTCCGGGCAGATCGGCGCCGACCTCGACTTCGCGGTCAATATCCAGGACGGCGATGGCGACACGACGGGGCTCCAGAGCCTGCATGTTGATGTCATTGCCTAACATTGGACCAATGGGAGGCGGTTCACGCCGCCTCCCTTCTCCATGTGGAGATAATCTCGTGCCTCGCGCAAACCGGCGTCCACCCGCACACAGGCAGATACATCATGATGAAACCCCCACGGCCCTCTGCCCTGCAAGCGGTGATGAAAGAGGCCAGGCGGGCTATCCGGCCTCTTATCTGGTTCAGCGCTGGGATCAACGTGCTGATGTTGACCGGCGCGTTCTACATGCTCCAGGTCTATCACCGTGTGTTGGGCAGCCACAGTCTGGAGACGCTGGTAATGCTGTCACTGATGGCGGCGGCGGCGCTCGTCACAATGGCGGGGTTGGAGGTCGTGCGCGCGCGTCTTCTGGCTAAAGTAGGGACGTGGCTGAACGCTCGGCTGGCCCCGGTTCTCCTGACCGCATCGGTGGAATACGCCGCCTCGGCCCCGGGCCAGATCAACGGCCGCGCGCTGCGTGACCTCGACCAAGTGCGGAACTTCTTCACCAGCCCGAGCATCTACCCGATCCTCGACGCGCCTTGGGCACCGATCTTCCTGGGCGCTATCTTCCTCATGCACCCCTGGTTGGGCTGGCTGGCAACCTGCGGGGGTGTCGTGCTGTTCGCGTTGGCGTTGCTCACCGAGTACCTGACCCGCAAGCCACTGGCGGAAGCTGCAATCGCCCAGACGCGGGCTTACATGCAGGCCGAGCAAACGATCCGCAACGCGGAAGTCGTCCAGGCCATGGGCATGTTGAATCCCCTGCTTGAGAGCTGGAAGGCGCAGCAGGACGAGGCAAATAATGCTCAGTCTAGCGCCAGCAACCGATCCAGCGTCATCTCGGCCCTCGCGCGTTCTTTCCGGCTGGCCCTGCAGATGGCTGTGCTTGGCCTCGGCGCCTATCTGGTGCTGAAGAACGAGGCTTCGCCCGGTATCATGATCGCCGCCTCGATCCTGATGGGTCGCGCATTGGCCCCGGTCGAGCAAGCGATCGGTACATGGAAAGCGACGATCGGGGCACGGGCTGCTTACAAGCGTCTCGCCGTAATGGCCGGTCAGCGACCGGAGGCCACACCGGCCCTGCCATTGCCGCGCCCCAAGGGTAGGTTTGAGGCCGAGAACATTATGCTCGCCAGGCAGGGCGGCGAACCAATCTTGCGAGGAATAAGCTTCCAACTCAAGCCCGGTGAAGCGATGGCGTTGGTCGGGCCGAGCGCGGCGGGCAAGACGAGTCTGGCGCGAGTGCTGGTCGGCACTTGGCGTCCGACCGGTGGTCGCGCGTTGCTTGACGGCATGAGCGTTGTCGAATGGGCGGCCGAGGACAGGGGTCGACACGTCGGTTACTTGCCACAGGACATCGAGCTCTTCGCCGGCACCGTCTCCGAGAACATCGCCCGTTTTGCGTCGCTCAACCCTGCGGTTTTCAACAACGTGATCAAGGCCGCGCAGTTGGCGGGAGTCCACGAACTGATCAAGGGATTACCGAAGGGCTACGCCACCGAGATCGGAGATGGTGGTGCGGCGCTGTCCGGCGGGCAACGCCAGCGCATCGGACTGGCGCGAGCCCTCTATGGCGACCCGGCATTGCTTGTCCTTGACGAGCCCAACTCCAATCTCGACCACGACGGAGAGCAAGCACTGGCTACAGTCATCGGTGGGCTCAAGGCGGCAGGTACGACGCTGATCTTGATCTCGCACCGGCCAAGCATTTTGGAAAAAGTTGACAAGGTGTTGGTGCTTAACCACGGCGCACAGGACCTATTCGGGCCCCGCGATGCCGTGTTCAACGAACTCGCCAACCGCGCCCGCAAGGTGACCCAGATGCCAAAGGTAGCCCAACTGCCAACCCTGGAACTGGTCAAGGAAGTCAAAGAAATCGAAGAGGTCAAAGAAGCGTGAGCCGTTCCCCAGAATTGAGCGTCGTGCCGTTGCCAGCCCCGCCACCGTCCCTGCTGAAACCGGTACCCTTGCACCTGACAGGCGTGACCTGCACCGGGTTCGCTATCATGCTCCTGTTCTTCGGCGTAGCCGGGGGTTGGGCGGCGCTGGCACCGTTGGACAGCGCCGCTGTGGCGCCGGGCGTTATCAAGGTCGCCGGCGACCGCAAGCTCATCCAGCACCTCGAGGGCGGCATCATCGCGGAGTTGAACGCCGCCAACGGGGATATCGTCAAGGCCGGCAAGATCCTCATCCGGCTCGACGACACGCAGGCAAAGGCGCAACTTGACCTGGTCCAGAACCGGATAGCAACGCGTGAGGCGCTGGCCGCGCGTCTCAGGGCCGAGCGTGACGGCAAGACTGGGATAGAGTTCAATCCGGCGTTGCTCGCAAACCCCGCCACCGCCGTGAAGGACGCGGTGGCAGCACAGCGTGACGTGTTTGCCGCGAAGCACCACAATCTGAAGGACGAGCGGGAAATTCTCGGCCAGCGCCGTCACCAGGTCGAGGAAGAGATAACGGGACTGGAGCAGCTTGTCGTCACCGAAGACAAACAGATCGAGGCAATCGAGGATGAAAGCAAAGACCTTGAGGGTCTGCTCAAGAAAGGGCTGACCACCCGCGAACGGAACCTGTTGCTCAGACGCCAACAGCGGGAGATCGAGGGGGAGCGCGCTACCAACATTGCCGCAATCGCCCGTGCCGGAAGCGCCATGGCCGAGATTGATATGCAAATCCTGAACCTCAACACAGTGCGGCTGAACCAGGCCGTCGACGAGTTGAGCAAGGTCGAGGCGGAGTTGTTCGACCTCGGACAGCAGGAGCGTTCCGCCGCGGACGTGCTTACCCGCACCGATGTCGTCGCACCGGTTGACGGCATTGTCATGGATCTGAAGGTCCATACGGCGGGCGGTGTCGTGAAACCCGGTGAGACATTGATGACCGTCGTGCCGCTCGGACAGCAGCTCGTGGTCGAGGCCATGGTCAAACCAGAGGATGTCGAGACGATCGCCCCCGGACAGCCCGCGCGCGTCAGCTTCCCGGCCTTCGCCCGCTACAACCTGCCGCCACTCGAAGGTGTCGTGGAGATCGTGTCGGCTGACCGCATGGTTGAGGAGCGCAGCGGGGCACCGTATTTCGCCGCGACCGTTTTGATCGACAAGAGCGAACTCGGCAAGCTGGAGGGCCGCAAGCTGCTGCCCGGCATGTCGAGCGAGACGATGATCCGGACAGGTGCCCGCACCGTGCTTTCCTACCTCGCCGAGCCGATCACGCAGAACTTCCGCCGGGCCATGCGGGAAAAATAGCCGTAGGCCGCTGAACCGGATTCAGGAAAGCAACATTCGCCCGGCCGTGATCGCCAGGAAGAACGCAAAGGCAAGTTTCAGGTAGCGCGGGTTGAGCGCGTGGGCGAGCTTGGCGCCCAAGGGTGCAAACAGGAAGCTCACCGGCGCTATGATGGCAACCGCCGGCAGGCTGACGTAACCCAGGCTGAGCGGAGGCCTGCCGGCGATTTCAAGACCCGCCCAGATGAAGCCGGCCACTGCCGGAAGCGCGATAAGCAGGCCAAGCGCCGACGATGTGCCGACGGCCCGGTGCACCGGAAAGGAGAAGCTGGAAAGCGTCGGCACTGACAGTGTGCCGCCGCCAATTCCCATGAGCGAAGAGACAAAGCCGATCACAGCAGCGATCGCGCGGTTGATCCAGCCGCTTTGCGGCAGGTGATCGGAGATCACGAGGTGCTTGGCAGCGCCATGTTGACGGCCACCAGCAGGCCGACGACGCCGAAGACCAGCCGCAAGCCGGCGCCCGGGATGAATTTCGACATGATGCCGCCGACGAGGGCACTGGCGAAAATGGCCGGTCCCCACAGAGTGAGCAGAGGCCGATCGACATTGCCGCGCCTGTTGTGCGAACGCATCGACGAGATCGAGGTGGGGATGATGACCGCGAGCGAGGTCGCGACCGCCAGATGGCTGATCACAGCAGGCGAAAAGTGAAACAGGCTAAGCACCCAGAACAGCACCGGGACGATGACGATGCCGCCTCCGACTCCCAGCAGACCGGCGAGCACGCCGGAGGCCATTCCGGTCATGGCCAGGCCAGCGACCAGCATTGCAATCGTCAGCCCGTCGAAAACCGACGTGTCGAATCCGAAGTCCACTGTGATTTCCCTTTGATTGGCCGCGCCCGTCTGCTGCCGCGACCGCGATGCAGGTCGCCCGGAAATGCGCAACAGTTTTTGGGATGCGCTTTTGGTTAGTGGCGCACCATCCCGGCGTCGACATTGAGCGTCTGGCCAGTGATCCAGCGCGCATCGTCGGAGGCCAGGAACGAAACCACGTCGGCGATATGTTCCGGCTGCCCTTTGCCTTTCATGGCCTGAAGCATCTCGACGAAGCCGAACGCCTCGTTGTGCGGGCTCGCCTTGACGCCGTCGCTCTCGATGAGGCCGGGCGTCACCGCATTGGCGGTGATGTTGTATTTGCCAAGCTCGGTGGCGAGCGCCCTGGTGAAACCGATGACGCCACCCTTGGCCGCGACATAGGCCGCCATGTTCGGCGTGCCGGCAAAGAAGGTGTTGGATGCGATGCTGATCACCCGTCCGGCCTTGCCTGCCGCACGCATCTGGTCCGTACCGGCGCGGCTGACGATGAAGGTGCCGGTCAAATTGACGTCGATGATCTTGCGCCAATGGTCGAGATCGACATCGTCCCAGGCGACGAACGGCACGATGCTGGCATTGTTGACCAGGATGTCGATGCCTCCGGTCAGGGTCTGGATTTCGGCGAAGAGCGCCTTGACGGATGCCGAATCGGAAATGTCCGCGGCGATCGCCCTCGCCTTCCCGCCTATCGTCGCGGCCGCCACCCCGGCGCCTTCGGCATTGATGTCGCTGACGATGACGGTTGCCCCATCGGCGGCAAGCCGCGCGGCGATCGCCTTGCCGATACCCTGCGCGGCGCCTGTAACCAGGGCCGTCTTTCCCGCAAGCCGTTCAGTCATGAAAATGCTCCCTCAATCCGTGGTGATGTCTGTTCAGGCGTCGGCGTCGATCACGGCCAGCGCCGCGTCGATGCCCTTGCCGATCGCCAGTTTCTGGCCGGCCGCGTTCATGGCGCCGCCAAGCGCCGTGAGCGCCGCGATCGCATAGATCGGCTGGGCGGTCGGACCCATATGGCCGATGCGTGTCAGCTTGCCCAAGGTTTCGCCGCGGCCAGACGAAAACACCACGCCGTAGCGGGCGCGCGCGGCCTGGCGAAGCGCCTTCTCGTCGATGCCTTCGGGCGTGCGCACGGCGGTCGTGGTCGGCGACGCGATCTTGTCGCTGGCGGCCCAGATCGACAGACCCATCGCGGCAACGCCCGCGCGCATCGCCTTGGCAGTGAGCGCGTGGCGCGCCCACACCGCCTCCGGTCCCTCATTGAGGTAGAGGTCGAGCGCGACATCGAGCCCGTTGATCTCCGAGACCGACGGCGTGAACGGAAACGGCTTGTCCCGCGACCAAGCATTCTCCCAGTCGACAATGCTCAGCATCGACGCGCGGGGGGCCGCCTCGTTGCCCTTCATCTTGGCCCAGGCCCGCTCGCTGACACCCATCATCGTCAGGCCGGGAGGCGCGCCCAGGCATTTGTTCGGGCCGGTGACATAGATATCGGCCTTGCAATCCTCGGGATGCGTCTTCATGCCGCCAAAGGACGAGACGGCATCGACGATGAGATAGCCGCCATGCGCTGAAACCAGCGCACCGATGGCGTCGATCGGATTGATGGTGCCGGACGGCGTGTCGTGGTGGCAGACGGAAACGACGGTGATCTCCGGATGCGCCTTCAGCATTGCCTCGACCGCCTGCGGATCGATCGCCTCGTTGTAGGGCACCTCGATCTCGAGCAGATGTGGCGAATAGCGCTTCGCCCAATAGCCGAACCCCTTGCCGTAAACGCCGGAGGCAAGATTGAGCACGACATCGTCCGGCGTGATCAGCGAGGCCGCGGCGGCCTCCAGGCCAAGCACCGGCTCGCCATGCAGGATGACCGGCTTGTTCGACAGCCGCATCGCCTTTTGCGCCTTGTCGACCACACCCTCGTAAAAAAGCTGGAACGCCGGGTCGTAGTCGTAGAGCACCGTGCGTCCGAGGCCGCGCAGCACTTCAGGATAGGCGTTCACCGGCCCCGCGGTCAGGGTGATGACCGGATCGGCATGTTCGAGATAACGCATCGTCTTGGTCTCCGGATTGCAGGTGGTCAGCCGTAGAATTGCGTGCCGGTCCTGTAGGTCTTGAAGTTGTCCATGTCGTGCGAGTACATCAGCTCGGCGCCATGGTCCTCGGCGAGTTTCTTCACCTTGCGCATCGAATTGACGCCCGCCACCGGGTCGATGTGGAAGGCCGCCTGGCACAGCGTTTCAAGGCTCTTCTGCGTATAGGCCGCGTCGATCGTGAACATGATCGGCTTGCGCTTGGGGAACTCGACCAGCAGGCTGTAATGGCCGATCGAATGGCCGGGCGTCGAGATCAGCCGGACGCCCTTAGCGAGGTCGATGTCGCCATCGACCCCCTCGAAGGTCGAGTTGGCGCGTGTCGTGCCCGCCAGCAATTGCCCGGTCGCGCCACGGGCCTCCGCCGCTTCCGCCGAGAAGCTCAGGTCGGAATAGCCGAGATGCTCGAAAGGCTGCGGATTGCAGGCCTGCGGCACTTCGGTCCGGTGACAGATCTTCTTGGCATGCGGAAAATACTTGTTGCCGCCGCAATGATCGAAGTGGAAATGCGAGTTGACGACGACGTCGATGTCCTTTGGCTCAAGGCCGAGCAGCGCCAGGGCGCCGGGGATGGTCTGGTGCTTTTCCTGGATCGGCTTTTCGAACGGCAGCACCTTCATCACATGATCGTAGTCGTAGCCGGTGTCGATGAGGAACCGACCCTCGGCATGCTCGATCAGGATCGAATAGACGGGGAAGCGCACTTCACCGCCAGGGCCGCGATTCCAGAACACATGATAGCCGTCGAGAACGAGCGAGCCGCCGTCGAGCAGGTAGACCTTGGTATCCGACATTCTTGCCTCCTTTATTGGCGCGGGTCCCGTCCGCGCATGAATTGTGCTCAGCGCGCGCCGCGCTCGTATGGAATGCCGAGCGCCGCCGGCAGGCTCGCGCGCCGGCCGAACAGCACCAGCATGATCATCACCGCCAGGAACGGCAGCATCTGGATGATGTCGGTCGGTATGTTGATCCCGGCCACCTGCATGGCCGTCGTCAGCGACAGGCAGACACCGAACAGCAACGCACCGAACAGCACCCAGATCGGGCGACCGCGCGCCAGCATGGCCAGCACGATGCCGAGAAAGCCCGCGCCATTGGTGATGAACGGAATGAACAGCCCAGCCCCGACATTGGCGAGATAGGCGCCGCCGAGCCCAGCCAGCGCTCCGGTCGTCAACACGGCGATGGTGCGGGTCCGCACCACATCGATGCCAGCGACATCGAGCGCGGCCGGCTTGTCGCCTGCCGCCTGCAAATTGAGGCCGAGTTGCGTGCGCCGATAGAGGTAGCTCATGCCGAAAACCAGCGCGACCGCCAGATAGACGATCAGATGATGCTTGAAGAATGCAGGCCCGATGACCGGGATGTCCGAAAGCAGCGGAATGACGGTAGCATCCGCCGCGGGCAGGCGCGGGTAGCTGCGTGAGAACTGGAAATGGTGGAGCAGTGCCGTCAGGCCCTCGAGCCCCAAGGTCAGCGCGATGCCGATGACGATCTGGTTCAGCCCGATGCGCACGCAAAGCAGCGCCATGACAAGCGCCACCGCAGCACCCCCGACGGCACCGGTGAGAAAGCCCAGCCACAGCGACCCGGAATAGAAAGCGCCGACAAAGCCGAGATAGGCGCCGGCCAGCATCATGCCTTCGATGCCGATATTGAGCACGCCCGCCTTCTCGGAGATCTGCTCGCCGAGCCCGGCCAGCAGCAGCGGGATCGCCGCGGTGACGGCGCCAAACAGGAGCGCGCTGAGAAAGACTTCGCTGAACAGCCCGGTCATGCCCTAGGCCCTCCGCGACTGGTTGTATCGGTGATCGAAATATTCGGCGAGCGCGAGCACGATCAGCACGATGGAAACCAGCACCAGCGTGAAATGATTGGGCACGCCAAGCCGGCGCGCCGCGCTCTCACCGCCGATCGAAAGCACCGAAAGCAGGAACACGAAGCCGATGGCCGCAAAGCCGTTCATGCGGGCGAGAAACACGGCGGGAATCACGGCAAGCCCATAGGCGGGATTCCAGTCGGCGCGGACATTGCCCTGGACGCCGATGATGTCGACGGCGCCGGCAAGCCCGGCCAGCCCGGCCGAAATGGCGAAGACGGCGACGGTCAGGCCGGGGACACCGAGCCCCGAGTGGACCGCCGCGCGTGGATTGGCGCCGACGATCCTCAGCTTCAGCCCGAACGCCGTGCGTGTCATCACCAGATGCACGATGACGATCGCCGCCAGCCCAAGCAGCAGGCCACTGGTGATGGTCGTTTCGAACAGGCGCGGCAACCGGTCCTCCACCGGCAGCGTGCGCGTCTGCGGCACGGTCGTGGCTGGGTCACGAAACGCCAGCTTGACCAGCACATTGGCGAGCGAGGTGCCGAGGAACGTCATCATCAGCGTGGTGATGATCTCGTTGACACCCTGATAGGCACGCAGCAGGGCCGGCACCAGCGACCAGATCATCGCCACCACCATGGCGATGAGGAACGAGCAGACCAGCGCCAGCCAGGCTGGCATGATCTGAACGAACACGGGAGCGCTGGCAGCCGCCGTCACCGCGCCGAGCAGGAACTGGCCGTCGCCGCCGAGATTCCACATGCCCGCGCGAAAGGCGACGATCAGGCCGGCGGCAAGAAACAGCAGCGGCGCCATGCGTGTGAGCGTCTGCTGGATGCCGAGCGGCGAGAACAGTCCCTTCTCCAGCACGAAGCCATAATAGGCGAGCGGGTCGACGCCGACGGCAAGCAGGATACAGCCGGCTATGACAAGAGCGATGAGGATCGGGCCGAGCGTCATCAGCAGCCGGTGCGCGATGTCGCGGCGCGTCGCCGCCCCGCTCGTGGCATCGAGTGCGGTGGCACTGACCGTGGGTGCGGTGTCGATGCTCATGCGGCAAGTCCGATCATCAGGCGACCGACCTTTGTGCGGGCGTCGTCGGCATTCTCGACGGTGCCGACCAAAGCGCCGTCGGCGATGACGGCGATGCGGTCGCACATACCAAGCAATTCCTCGAGGTCGGTGGAGATCAGCAGCACGGCAAGGCCACGCGCCGCCGTGTCGCGAATGCGCTGGCGCGACGCCAATGTGTTGGCGAGATCGAGCCCATAGGTCGGCTTGTTGAAGATCACCACCTTGGCGCCCTCAGCCAGTTCCCGCGCCAGGAGCACCTTCTGGATGTTGCCGCCGGACAGCCGCGCGACAGGCGTCTTCAGGCTCGGCGTACGCACATCGTATTCGCGCACGAGCTGGGCGGCACGCTTGTCGATCTCCGCGCGCTGCTCGACGCCGTTGCGCCAGAACGGGGCCGCGCCGACCTGCTTGAGGAAGAAGTTGATCGAGACCGGGAAGGTGCCGACAGTGCCCTCGCCCAGCCGGTCGTCGGTCAGGTAGCGAAGGCCGCGCCGGCGGCGCTCGCCGACGCTCAGCGTCTCGATGGCGATGCCGTCCAGCCGCACCGAACCGCTGGTGGCTGTACGCTGGCCGGCCAGCGCTTCCGCCAGCTGCTTCTGGCCGTTGCCGTCGATGCCCGCTATGCCCAGGATCTCGCCCGGGCGGATGTCGAAGGAGATCGACGACAGGCCCGGTGCATTGTCGGTCGGCGCAACCGCCAGATCCGCGACCTGAAGCAGCGGGGTCGCTTCTGCTCGGGCAGTGCGGACCGGACGCTCGACGGCTTCCGGATCATCCTTCTGCTTGCCGAACATCAATTCCACGATCTCGGAGACGATCTCCTGTTCGCCCAGCGTGCGAAACCGCTCGGGCGGGATCTCTCCGACCTTGCGGCCAAGCTTCAGCACCGAGATGCGGTCGCCGAAGGCAGCCGCCTCCTTGAGCTTATGGGTGATGAAGACGATCGCCAGGCCCTGCTCGACAAGGCGGCGCATCAGCGCGCCCAGTTCGTCGATGCCTTTCGGCGTCAGCATGGAGGTGGACTCGTCAAGGATGAGCAGCCGGCTGTTGCGCAGCATCGCGCGCAGGATCTCGACCTGCTGCTGCTCGCCGAGCGACAACTCCGATACCTTGGCTTGAAGCTTGACGGTGATGCCGAGCGTGCCGGTGATCTCGGTGACGCGCGCCGCCAGTTCCTCGGTCCTGGGGCGCTGCCACCACGGCCCGCCAAGCAGAAGGTTCTCCGCCACCGTCAGCGTCGGCACCAGCATCATGTGCTGGAATACGGTGCCGATGCCGAGTGCCAGCGCATGGCGCGGCGAGGTGATCGGCGTCGGTTTGCCGTCGACCAGTATGCGTCCTTCGTCCGGCTGCTGCAGGCCGGACAACATGCCGATCAATGTCGATTTTCCAGCGCCGTTCTCGCCCAGCAGCACATGCACTTCGCCCGGGCGGATCGACAGGTCGACGCTGTCATTGGCAACGATGCCGGGGAACCGTTTGGTCACGCCTTCAAGCGCGACGATGTCGCGCCCTGCAACGGACGATGAAGAAAAACCGCTCATGAAAGCCCAGCACCAAAAAAAACGGGAATCGTCCGGAGGGGTGAACGGATCACCCCTCCGGCAGTTGACCGTGATCGCCTTACTGAGCGACGCTGGTCATCAGTGCCCTGACGGCGGCCGCGTCATAGACCGGCTCGACCTTGATCTCGCCGGAAATGACGTCCTCGCGCAGCGCCTGGATTTCCGTCCAGACATTGTCCGGGATCGCAGCGGTCTTCAGCAGCTTGACCGAGTCGTCCTTGAGGCCGATCGTATAGTGTTTGGTGCCGAACGTGTCGGCCTTCAGGTCGGCAATCATTGCCGCATAAACCGGCTCGATGTTCCACACCACCGACGACAGCAGGAAGCCCTTGTCGATCGGTGACTTGTCGCCGATGACATCGATGAAATAGACCTTCCCGCCATCGGCTGCCTTGGTCGTCTCGACCGCCTGCAGCATGCCGAAGCTCGAACCGTTGCCCTGGCCGAAGATGATGTCGGCACCGGATGCGATCACGCTTTCGGTGACGCGCTTGCCGCCGGCCGCGTCGCTGTAGGCGGCAGGGCCGATCACCGCATAGGTGATCTTGACGTCAGGGTTTTCCGCCTTCACGCCTTGTGCGAACGCCGCCGACTGCGAATTCCACGATGGCGGTTCGCCCGAGACGACGATGCCGACCGACTTGGAACGCGACACCTTGGCGGCGAGACGGCCGGCGAGATAGGCACCCTCGTGGCCGCTCAGCGTGTAGTCGGCGACAAGGCCCTTCTCCAGGCCGGCTGGCGTGTCGACGATCGCCACCGGAACTTTCAATTCCTTGGCGATTTCGGGCGCCGAGGTGTTGTAGCCGCTGGCATGCGCGATCAGCAGGCTGGCGCCGTCGGAGGCAAGTTCCCGCAAGGTCGGACGAACGTCGCCATAGCCGAGACCCTGGGCCACGACCACTTCGACACCTGCGGCTTTGCCCGCCGCCTTGGCAGCGTCGATGCCTTGCTGGTTCCAGCCATAGTCCGTGCCTTCTTCGGGCGTCAGGATGGCGATCGACTTGACCTCGCCGGCAAGCGCGCCGCTCATCAAGACACCGCTCAATATAACTGCACTTACACTGCTCTTGAGAATCTTTAACATGTTACCCTCTCTGTTTGATTTACCAATCAACATTCTTATTGTTATTGCGCGAAAGCGAGATAGACTGCCTGTGAAATTTATATATGGAGCTCAGGCAAAGTGAAGATCCGTTATGCCCTTCCGGTGATGCTGGCGTTGTCGTCCTTCGCCAACGCGGTTGAGTTGCACCATGTCACCGTCCGCACCGGCACTGACGGGCTCGACATGGTTCCGTTGACGATTTCGAATGCGGGCAGCGAAGGCCTCTCCTGCAACGCCGACTTCGCCCACTGGTATTCAGCCGGGATCGCAACGATCGAGCCGGGCAAGAAGACCCGCGTCGAGCTCTGGTTCGATGCGAAGACCGGCACGTTCACGATCCTCAACGACAAGCGCGAGAACCTGCCCGTCGAGCGGCTGTGGTGCGGTCTGGCGAGCCGGGCATATGCCACCCGCGTGCAGGTCACGCTCGACCGCGCCGATGCGGCGAAAGGCGAGCGTGATGTGTCCTGCGCCATCGCGCGGGACAGCCTGGTCTGCCGGTAGGGGCTCATCGAGCTTTCCGTTCGAACACTGCGCGCCTCCTATTCTTTTGCCAGGAATGCGTCGGTGAAGACGTCGTCCGCCGACAGAGCCGCCTTGAGCACGCTCTGGTCCGTCAGTGTTTTCAGGGTCTCCTCCCACTGCGTCTTCGTCATCCAGCCGAGACCGTGTTCCTTGGTGTCGGGGCTGCTGAACGTCGATGCGATGTCGGCGTTGATCTGCGCCAGCAGCACGTCCTTCTTGTCCGCATAGCCGGGCGCTGCCTTGGCCGTGATCTCGGCGGCCTCTTCCGGATGAGCCACGACATAGTCGAAGGCCTCCCTGTATGCCTTGACGAAGCGGCGCACGACGTCCGGCTTGTCCTTGATCATCGCCTGCGAGGTGAACAGGCCCGAGCCATAGGCTTTCCACCCATGGTCCGCCCCCATCATGATGCTGAGCGAGCCGGGGCCTCCGGCCTTCGCCTCCAGCTCGGGAACCTCCGCGTCGATATAGCCGACGACCGTCTGAACCCGGCCAAGCAGCAGATAGCTTTCGTAAGGCGGCGAGACGCTGTTCAGCGTCATGTCCTTTTCGGTCAGGCCGTTGGCGGCCAGGAAACCCTTGAAGAAGATGTAGGTGGAGCCCGCCGGATGAATGCCGATGGTCAGTCCCTTGAGATCGGACGGCTTTGTGAGCTTCAGTGTCTTGGCCAGCGAAATGATCCCCAGCGGTGAGTGCTGGTTGACGGCCGCCAGCGCCACGACCGGGACATTCTGCGACCGTGCGACGGCAAGCGTGGGAAGATCGCCGAAGCCGAAATCCGCGTTCTCATTGCCCACCAGCCGCATTGCGTCCGGCGAGCCGGATCCCTTGCGGATCTCGGCCACATCGATGTCGTTCTTGGCGAAGAAGCCTTTTTCCTTGCCGACGAAGAACATGGCGTGATTGCCGCGCACCACCCAGTCGAGCTGGACGTTGACCTTGTCCGCCGCCAGAGCCGCGTTGGAAAAACCGAGTGCTGCAACAAACGCCGCGAAGGTAGCGGCCTTGATAAGTGAGCGTCTCAGCATTTTTTGTTCCCTTTTATGAATTTGGTTGATCGAGCGGGCCTAGGACTGGCTGAATTTCGGCGCCCACGGCACCACGATGCGTTCGAGGATTTCGGCGGCGTAGTAGAAGGCGATGCCAAGCACGGAAACGAGCAGCAGCGCTGCAAAGACCAGCGCCGTGTCGAGTTGGGTCGAAGCGAACTGGATGACGTAGCCGAGACCGTCCGACGCCCCGGCAAATTCGCCGACGATGGCGCCGATCACGCTCAAAGTGGCGGCGATCTTGGTTCCGGCCATCAGGTTCGGCAGCGAGTGCGGAACGCGGATCCCGAACAGGATCTGCGTCGGGCTGGCCCCGACCGAATTCATCAGCGACAGCAGCGAGCGGTCGACCGATTGCATGCCCGCCAGCATCGAGAGCGTCACCGGGAAGAAGGCGATGACAAGGATGAGGCCGATCTTGGGCGCCAGCCCATAGCCGAACCAGAGGATGAAGATCGGCGCGAGCGCGACTTTCGGCACGTTCTGGAACAGCACCACCAGTGGATACAGCGCGCGTCCCAGCCAGTCGAAGCGCACGATGACCAGCGCAATGGCAATGCCGACCACGACCGAGACCAGGAAGCCGAACAGGATCTCGCCCGCCGTCACCAGCGTCGCCTGCATCAGCGTGCCCCATTGCGCCACCAGCGACTTCGCGATCTCGGAAGGGGCGGGAATGATGAAGGCGGATATGGCAAAGATCCGCACGGCGGCTTCCCACAGCACGATCGTCACCAGCAGGAGAATGACCGCCGGCAGCCAACTGCCGGTCGCCGCACTCCAGTTGGAGGCGAGCCGCGGCTCGGAAAGATCCGTGATGGGTTGGTCGCTCAAGACGCGCCTCCCGGCTGATGGCTGGAGCGCAGCATCGTTCGCAACTGGACCACCAGCCTGACGAACTCCGGATCTTCGGTGACCGACAGGTCGCGTGGATAAGGCAGCGCAATGTCGAGGCTCTCGGTGATCCGCCCGGGCTTGATCCCCAGCACGTGCACATGGCGCGACAGATGGATGGCCTCGTCGATGGAATGGGTGACGAGCACGATCGTCTTGCCGGTACGCTGCCAGATTTCCAGCAGCGACTGACCCATGGAATCGCGGGTGATGGCATCAAGCGCGCCGAACGGTTCGTCCATCAGCAGGACCGCCGGATCGAGCGCCAGGGCTCGTGCGATGGCGACCCGCTGCCGCATGCCACCCGACAGCTCGTTTGGCCGCTTGTGGGCGCTATCGCCCAGCGCAACCAGCTCCAGCATCTCCTGCCCGCGCGCCCGCAATTCCGAGCGCGACAGCGACTTGTCGGCGATGCCGAGCAGCATCGAGGCATTGTCGACGGCGTTCTTCCACGGCAGCAGGTTGGCGTCCTGGAAGACGAGGCCGATCATCCGCTTGCGCGCCGCCTCGACCGGCGCGAGCCCGGCGATCGAAACACTGCCCTGGGTCGGCTGCACCAGCCCGGCCAGCACCTTGAGCAAGGTGCTCTTGCCGCAGCCGGAAGGACCGATAAGGGAAACGAACGATCCCTTGGGCACCGAAAGATCGATGTTGCTGAGGATCAGCTGCCGGGCGATGACCACCGAAACGCCTTTGGCGGAGATCAGATCGTCATGGCGGATATGGGCCGGCCTGTCGCCGGCGGCTCGGATGGTTTCAATGCGCATGGCTTGTCGCCCCGCGCGCTTTCGTCGGCCGCAGCCGCGCCGTCTTGATGGCGAAGGCGCCCTTCACACAAACAGCCGACCGGTGGAACTCCTCAAACCGGCCTGCCCTCTGCGCACCATATGACATTGGCTACTCCCGGCCTTCCAGGATGCGCCGCACCGCGACGAGCTTGCGCGCCCGCTCGCCTTGCAGCGCCTTTGTCTGCTCGGGCGTGTAGGCAAACATGCCCTCGCCCGACTTGATGCCGAACTTCGACGCCGCCGTCTTCTCCAGCACCATCGGCGCGACATCGTCGCGGTTGGAGAGATCGGCATTCAGGAAGGACGAGACGGACTTGTAGATATCCAGCCCCGCCATATCGAGCAGCGCCATCGGGCCGATGACGGCAATCTTGTAGCCGATGCCCCAGGATACGCAGGTGTCGAGATCTTCAGGTTCGATGACGCCGCGCTCGACAAGGTCGACAGCCTCGCGCAGCAGCGCATAGAGCACGCGGTTCTCGACGAAGCCCGGAACGTCCTTCTTCACCACCACCGGCAACAGTCCGATCGAGCGGATGAGGTCGCGGATCGTGGCCACGGTTTCAGGCGCGGTCTTTTCGCCGCCGATCACCTCGATCATCGGAATGATGTGCGGCGGGTTCGACCAGTGCATGCCGACCATCCGCTCGGGATGCGAAATATGCGCCTGCAGCTTGGTGATCGGGATGCCCGACGTGTCGGAAGCGACGATGACGGACGGGCCGATCAGCGGATCGATGTCACGATAGGTCTGCGCCTTGATGTCGATATTCTCGGGCACGTTCTCGATCACCAGTTCGGCGCCATCGACGGCCTCGGCGATCGTCTCGACGAATCGCACGCTGCCGGCGCCTGTCCCGGGCGCCTTGATGTCGAGACGATCGAGCACGCCGCCGGCGAGATCGAGCATGCCGCGGGCACGCTCGACCGACGCCTGTGAAACATCATACGCCGTGACATCGAGGCCGCCGCGCGAAAGCCGCGCGGCGATGCCTGGACCCATCGTTCCCAATCCGATGAGAGCGGCGCGCTTGATCATCATGCCGCCTTTGCGGGAGCAGCAGTGGTTGCCGCCTTGAAGGCCGGCCGGGTGGCGATCGCGGCCACCCAACGCTCCAGATCGGGCATCGACGGCCGGTCGATCTTGAAGTCGACGCAGCGCTTCAGGATCGGCGCGCAGGCGATGTCGGCAAGGGTCAGCTTGTCCAGCGCCAGGAAGTCCTTGCCGGCCAGGTGGCCATCGACGATCTTGAGTTGCGCGAGAAGGTCCTTCACCTGTTCCTTGTATTCGGCGGTCTGTTCCTCGGGCGTGAGCTTGGCGCCCTTGAAGGCCGCCAGATAGCCCGGATTGACCGCCGCCAGCAGGAAATCCATCCAGCGCTCGACCTCGGTCTTTTCCGCCGGCGTGGCGCCATTCAACTGTTCGCCACCGAATGCCGCGAGATAGCGCAGGATGGTGTTGGACTCCCAGATCACGGTGTCACCGTCGACCAGCGTCGGCACCTTGGAGGTCGGGTTGAGCGCCTTGTATTCCGCCGTCTGGGTGTTCTCGAACTGGCGGCCATAATCCTCGCGCTCGTAGGACGCCCCAAGCTCTTCGAGCATGAAGAGCACCTTCTGGACGTTGCCTGATGTCTGGCGGCCTAACAGCTTGTACATGTCGTCTCCTCGATTGTGTCCAATGCCTACTTGCTCGCTGGGAGCGGCTTGTAGACGATCGCGTCCATTTCGATCTTGGTGTTGATGACGGCCTTTGCCTCGACGGTCGTGCGCGCCAGCACGGCATCGCCGATCCCTTCGAGGAATGCCTTGTTGTAGCGGCCGAAATCGCGCGTATCCTCGAGATAGGTGGTGATCCGCACGACATCCGACAGCGTCGCGCCCTCATGCGCGATGACGCGCGCGATGGTCTTCAGCGTGGCCAGCGTTTCTTCCTCGATCGTGCCGCTGATCATGTTGTTGTTCTCGTCCTTCGGCACCTGGCCCGAGACGAAGATGAAATCGCCGGCACGCACCGCCGGATGAAACGGCAGGTTCGGGTTCTTGTTGCCGATGGCGTAATGGCTGGCGGATTTTCGCGTGCTGTCGCTCAATGCCTGCTCCTAGAGAACGGTGGTTTCGATGATGTCGACGCCACGGATGCGATCGATCAGGTAGACGATGCCGCGGTCGTCGATGGTCACGTCGTTGGACGAGGAACGCTCCGCCCCCTCGGGCGCGTCGGGCACGAAATGGCCGACCTCCTTTGGCGCGAACGGGTCGGCGATGTCGACGAGGCGCAGCCCCTGCGCGAACCATGCAAACGGAATGATCGTGCCCTTGAACCGTTCGGAAGGCTGATGGCAGCCGGTCATCTGTGGCTGCGGTGAACCGTCCAGGTCGAGGCCCGGCACCTGGAAGGTCGAGATCGGCAACGGGTTGGTCTCGTCGGTGATGTCGTAGATCCACGTGAAGGCCGGCGGTGATGGCCGAAGCTTGGCGACGTCCTCGTCCGCCACCACCATGATGTTGCGGCCCTTGAGCGGCTGTGGAATTGGCAGGCAGGTGTGGGTGGGATGCGGAAAGCTCGGGCTCGAATTGACGTGCGAGACCAGCTTCGGCTTGGTGATGTCCGAAATGTCGAGGATGAACAGGCCGTGATGCCAGTAGCTGACATAGAGCCGGTCGCCCATGCGCAAAGGATGGTGGCAACGCGGCGTGACATAGTCGTGCCAGGGGTATTCCTCGCCGCCACCGGTCCACTGGCCGGGTATCCACCAGCGTCCGACCTCGACCGGCTTTGTGGGATCGATCAGGTCGAGGATCATCACGATGTTGCCGACATAACCGTCGGCGGTCGGCGAGATGTAGACGTAACGGCCGTCGAAGTCGTAGCGGTGGACGCCCTTGCCGCCGGTTATCCATTTCGAGATCAGCTTGGGCTGTGCCGGCTTGGTTGTGTCGTAGAGTGCCAACCCGCCGCCGAAATCGGCCGGCCCGGCGTCGCCAAAGCGCTCGTGGTTGATGATCATCAGCCCGTCCTTGGCGCGCACCTTGTGCGAGTGCCAGCCGGGCGGAACATCGATCGTGGCTATCTTGCGCGGATTGCGCGGGTCGGAAATATCGACCAGCGTCGTGCCGCTCGGCGGCCGCATGTGGCCGATATAGAGGATGTTGCCGTCGACCCAGACCTGGCCGCCGCCTGGGCAGTCGACATGGCCGATCTGCTTGGTGTTGAACGCCGAAACCAAATGCATACGCCCTTGCTGCTGAAACGTCATTTCAATGACCCCGCCGCCAATGGCGGCGGGGCAGTAGGATGGGAACTAGACGAGACGGAGCAGATCGCCGGCCTGGTTGCGGCCCCAGCGCTTGTAGAGGAGCAGCGCCTTCTGCGTCGGCGCATCGGTGGCGCCGAAGAAGATCACCGGCTCGCTCGACGAGCCGTTGACATGCTCGACCCAGGAACCGCCGGGTATGGCGATGGTGTCGAACTGGTTCCAGTCATATCGTTTGCCGTCGATGATCGAATGGCCGTTGCCGCGGAACGGCGCCAAGAGCAGGCTGGCGGTCTCGCGCTGCGGCAAGGTCTTCTCGCCAGGGCGCAGCATCTGCACGTAGAAATTGATGGTGTGGAAGACGGGGCCGCCGGTCGTCGGATCGACATAGTCGATGACGATGCCTTCATGAGGGTCGCCATCCCAATCCTTGTGGGCATCGAGGACCGCTTCCATCTTCTCCCAGCGATAGACATACATCGGCGACGACAGGCCGCCGCCACGCTTGTGGTCGACGAAACGCGGCATCAGGCCGCCCTCGCCATAGATGCGCTGTGAGTAGTCACCGGGATAGCGGGCGGTCTGCACCTTTTTCTCGACTTCCTTGCCGTCGACCATCTCGGTGTATTTGTGGTCGAAATGGACGGCATGCAGCGTTTCGACCAGCGGCAGGTCGAGCACCGAAAGGTTGACCGCCTGCTCGCCGCCGACGGTGCCATGATTGTGCCAGGCGTCGTTGGGCGTCAGCACCATGTCGCCCGGGCCGAAGACCACGTCTTCGCCCTCGACGCCGGTGAAGTTGCCCTTGCCGGTCAGGCCGAAGCGGATGGCGCTCGGCGAGTGCTTGTGCGGCGGCATGATCTCGTCGGGATCGTTCAGGCGGTAGGCGGTGTACATGGTGCTGACCGATGCACGCTTGGGCGCAAGGCCAGGATTGACCAGGATCAGCGAACGGCGCTCGCTGTCGTCCATGGTCACCAGTTCGGCGGCGCGCTGCAGCAGCGGCTCGATGTCCGAATAGGACCACACGAAGGGAACGGCCTTCGACGTCGCCATCAGCTGCTTGATCTCGTCATGGTCGACGCCTTCCGACGTCGCCCAGAACGGAAACATGTTCTTAGCGTAGAGGGCGTCATAGAGGCCCTTGAGTGCTGCCTTCTTGTTGGTGAGCACATCGTTAGCTGGTTGCGCCAGGGACATATCGGACACCTCTCGTCACGAAGAAAATACTTCTAACCAACTCAACCGTATTCGCATTGGTTTTGCGCGACAATACCCAAATTGCGAATTTTATAAGTTTTTGGTTGAGGTGCATTTTTGAGAGGCAAATGCCCAGAAACAGGCAGAAATAGCCCAAGGATGCTCGAAATATGGCTTGAAATCAGGGCATGAAGCCGCCTCGTCACGGCCATGCGGATGCACATGACAGTCCAACCAACGCAGTTTTTCAGTCTCAACCAAAAGACTTTGGTTGTATTCCGTCTTATCAGGCCGCCACGCTCTGTTGAGCGCGGCTGCGGATCAGATCCGCGGCCTTTTCAGCGATCATGACGACCGCCGCATTGATGTTGCCGCAGACGAGGTCGGGCATGACCGAGGCGTCCACGACACGAAGTCCGGCGATGCCGCGCACCCGCAATTCCGGATCGACCACCGATGCCGCATCGACGCCCATGCGGCACGTGCCGGCCGGATGATGCACCGTGATCGACGTCTTGCGGATATGCTCGTCGATCTCTTCGTCGCTCTCGCATTTCGGGCCGGGGAAGAACTCCGCACCGACGAACGGGGCCATGGACGGTTGGCTGGCAAGGTTGCGCGCAACACGAAAGCCGGCGCGAAGCGACTGCCAGTCGCGCTGCGAAGACAGGAAGTTCTGATGGATCAGCGGAGCGGCAACCGGATCGCTCGACGCCAGCTTGACGCTGCCGCGGCTCTCCGGCTGCACCGCAACGATACGGGTTGCAAAGCCGTCGGCGAACGGCGCCTTGAACGGCGACATGTAAGGCCATGCCCCAAGCGGTGCGGCGGTGAAAAGCAGCTGCACGTCCGGCAACGGCCGGCTTGCGTCGCTTTTCAGGAATGCCACGACGCCGCCAGGCACATCTCCCGAAAAGCCCTTTCCGGTGAGATAGGTCTTGACGAAATCCAGCCCGATACGATCGGCCCGCATCATCTTGAGAAACGGTCCCGGCTGTTTGCGCCGATACATCAGGATGACCGAAACATGGTCCTGCAAATTCTTGCCGACCTGCGCACGATCAACCTTGGTCTCGATGCCATGCTCCGTGAGCTCGCCACTGTCGCCTATGCCTGACAGCATCATCAGCTGCGGCGTGTTGATGACGCCGCCGGCAAGCAGGACCTCGCGCCGCGCGACAATTTCATGGCTCGCCCCGCCTCTGGTATAGGCGACGCCCGTTGCACGGCCATCCCTGAGCAGGATCTTGGTCGCCATCGCGCCGGTCAGCACCTTGACATTGCCGCGGCGCATGGCCGGCCGCAGATAGGCGGTCGCGGTCGAGCAGCGGCGGCCGTTGGCAATTGTCATCTGCAGGCGGCCGAAGCCTTCCTGTATGGCGCCGTTATAGTCGTCGGTCTGCGGATATCCGGCATCACGGCTGGCCGTCGCGAAGGCATCGATCAGTTCATCCTTGTAACGGCAGAACTGGGTGTTTAGCGGCCCGCTGCCGCCGCGATACCGGCTTTCGCCCGCTTCCCAGCGCTCCTGCTTCTTGAAATAGGGCAGCACCTTGTCGAACGACCAATCCGTCAGGCCGCTTGCCGCCCAGCGATCGTAGTCGCCGCGATTGCCGCGCACATAAGCCATGGCGTTGGTGGAGGAAGAGCCGCCGATGACCTTGCCACGCGCGCATTCGACCTTGCGCCCGCCGACATTGGCCTCGGGCTCGCAGAAATACATCCAGTCGTGGCGGCGTTCGGTCAGGATCTTGCCCCAGCCGAGCGGGATGTGGATCATCGGATCGCGGTCCCAATCCCCAGCCTCCAGCAGAAGCACCGACACGACAGGGTCTTCGCTCAGCCGGTTCGCCAGCACGCAGCCGGCCGATCCCGCACCGACAATGACGTAGTCAAAGGTTTCGCCAGCCGGCATGCGTGATCCTCGGGAGAAAGACGGTCCGCCGCGATGGCAACCGTCGACATGGGCAGTCAACCATCGCGCAACTGGTGTTGTCAACCATTGCGTACAGTTGTAGATTGGTTGAATTGGTTGAGTGCCGTCGAACAGGTTTTCGTGTCACAATATGATGTCGGGACGTTGAGTCGGCGGTCTGCCGATCGGACAGGAGATTTGGTTTTGAGCGCATTCGAGCCGCAGGTCGGACCATCGGATCTCGACGACATCATCGCCGCGGTCCGCCAGTTGCAGCAGGGCGGCGGCAAACTTCCGTCCGAGCGCGATCTTGCGGAACATCTGAGCGTCAAGCGCCATCAGCTTCGCAAGGCGCTTGAAGTGCTGCGCCTTTCGGGCGACCTCAAGCCGGCGCGCGCCAGGCGGGCGCCGACCGCCCTTCCGAGATATGGCGAGGAACTGGTCAGGGTAACCAATCCGATCGAGGTCCTGGAATTGCGCCTGATCATGGAGCCGGGCCTTGCCCGACTGGCGTCGCTGCGCGCCTCCTCTTTCGAGACGGCGCGGATCCTCGACGCGGCAACCACGCCTGAGAACGCCCCGTCGGGTGAGGTCGACTTCGCTTTCCATCTCGCGATCGTCGCCGCGGCCCGCAACCACCTTGCCGCGGAATTCTACAAGATGCTGCGCCAGGTCGGTGTCGATGCGCGGGTGAAGGTTGCGCGCACCGCGGCACCCACCTGTCCCAAGCGGATAGCCCACCGCGACGGCGAGCATCGCCTGATCGCCGAAGCGATCTCGCAGCGCGATCCCGAAGCGGCAGAGGCCGCAATGCGCGCGCACCTTTTGTCCGTGCAGAGACAGATCATGGAACGGTCGAATGCCGGCGCCTTTGCCGCGTGATCGTATCACCTCTGACATCGACCCTGTGCGGGGAATTTCAAATTGAAACGTCATTTCGACGTGCTGGTGATCGGCGCGGGATCCGCAGGCTCGGTTGTTGCCAGCCGGCTCAGTGAAGACCGGTCGTGCCAGGTCGGCCTCATCGAGGCCGGGGCGATGCCGGCCGATCCCGACATCGCCGATCCGCTTAAGTGGACGATGCTCCAGGGCCGCGCCTACGACTGGAGCTACCGGACCGTGCCCCAGCCCTTCACCGCCAACCGCGTCCATGAATGGCCGCGCGGCAGGATAGTCGGCGGCTCGAGCTGCCTGCATGCAATGGCCTATGTGCGCGGCCATCCCGATGATTTCGAACCTTGGGCACAAGCCGGTGGCGAGCGCTGGTCCTATCGGGGGTTGTTGCCGGGCTTCATCCGCAGCGAAGCCTTCACCGCCTTCGATGCGCCGACACGCGGCAAGAGCGGCCCGCTGGACGTCTATCTGCCGGACGCCGAGGTCAGTCCGGTCGTGCGTGCCTACATCGCCGCCGGGCGATCCCTGGGCGCTCCCGCCCTGAGCGACCACAACAGCGGCGAACTGGTCGGCACCAGTCCCAATTCACTCAACATACGTGACGGCAAGCGCCTGAGCGTCGCCGACGCCTATCTGCCGCCGCGGGTCATGGCGCGGTCGAACCTGACCTTGCTCGCCGGCCACGAGGTCGAGCATCTGGTGCTGGACGGCCACAAGATCACGGGCGTGAGCGTGGTGTGTGGGGGTGAGACCGGAACGGTGTCCGCCGACCGGATCGTTCTTTGCGCCGGCGCCGTGTCCTCGCCGCTCATCCTCATGCGGTCGGGCATTGGTTGCCCGGATACGCTGAAGCAGGCTGATATACGCTGCCTTGCCGATCGCGGCGATGTCGGCCGCAACCTGCAGGATCATCTGCTGGCTCTCGGAAATGTCTACAGCACGAAAAGGCCGGTGCCGCCTTCCCGCCTGCAGCATTCCGAATCGCTGATGTATCTGCACAGCGACGACCCGACCCGCTCTACCGGAAGTCCCGATATCGTGCTCGCATGCGTCGTCGCCCCGTCAGCGGCCGAGGGCCTGAATGCCCCGCCCTATGGCTCCGCCTTTACCATCCTGTGCGGCGTCACCCATCCGACAAGCCGCGGGCGCATCACACCGAGCGGCCCGGGCCGCAACGACGCGCCGGTCATCGACCCGCATTATCTGGAAACTGAACACGACCGCGCGACATTCAGGATGGCGTTGAAGCGGGCGCGCATGGTCGGCCATCATGCGGCTCTGGACGAATGGCGCGATACGGAAATCCTGCCAGGCGCACCGGTCCAGTCCGATGCCGAACTCGATGCTTTCATCGCCAGGGCTGCTTCCACCCATCACCATCCGGCCGGCACGTGCCGGATGGGTCGTGACACTGAGGCCGTCGTCGATCCTGACTTGCGGCTGAACGGCTTCGACAATGCCTTTGTCGTCGACGCCTCGGTGATGCCGGCGATCCCGAGCGGACCGATCAACGCGGCGATCGTCGCCATCGCCGAAACCTGGGCGGCGTCTTCACGGGTCACCCCGTCGGCAGCGTGACGGCGGCCGCGTCCGACAATTCTCCTGGGTTCCGAATGGCTCTGGTTCCCAGCGACTATCAGCTATGGAGATGCGTCAGTTCAAACGCGGCTCCGTCCTGGACGCCGGCCATGCGCTGCTCGGCGGACCGGAACATGTCCGCGAACTCCACCTGGTTTTCGAACACCACGCCGCCGACCTTGACGGTCAGGGCATCCTCGGTCCCCTTCGGCGCGAAATAGACTTGCGCGATCCGCGCCTCGATACGCTCGCCGATTTCCCTGGCTTCTGCTTCGGTCGCACCGGCGAGGAAAACCCCGAACATAGACGTTCCCATGCGTCCAACCAGATCCTCCGCGCGCACCGACGATTGTATGGTCGAGGCTATAAGCCGCAAGGCTTGATCGCCCCATTCAAGACCAAAGCGCAGGTTGATGGACCGCAGATGCTCCGAATGGATAACCAGGAAGGCGCCCGATTTAGGCCCCGGCACCGACGGCCTTGCCGTTCTTTTTTCGACCATCGACGTGAAGACCGCTCCATTCAGGCAGCCGGTCGTGGTGTCGAAGGTTGCCGACTTGTCGAGTTCCCGGCGATAGCGACGAAGCTCGATCTGTTTCAATCCAACGAACAGAAAAAGCGGAACACCAAGGACAACAGGCAACAGGATTGCCGTGATCATGCTGCGCCCAAATGGCGTCAGCGCCTCGGAGAACAGGAGCAGATAATTGAGGCCGACGGAAACGCCCAGGATTGCAGTGGTTCCCAGAAAGGTCAGCAAAGCGACGCCTCTCCATGCCTGGGCGGTGGTGGTCGCCATAGTCTTTGTCACTGGCCGATCTCCTGTGGATGGGCTGGTATAAGGCCGGTGTGTTGCAATTTCAGTTTCAAGGAACCTTGCAATTTAATCGATTGCGCGATGACCCCATCAAGGCTGCAGGCGAAATGGCTTGTTCCCAATGCATGACCTCGGCTTTGGGAAAAGGACATGCATGAAGGACAAGACGCAAAGCTGCGCCCGTGGCGATCAACAAACAAAACATCAGGGTTGAATGGCAGGCTATTGTGCCGGGCCGAATATGCCCATCTCAGCCTTTCTGGCCGTCGCCTCCGCCTTGCCGTAGATGCCGCTCGGCAGCGCCGTGGCCCAGCCGTTGGAGACAAGCCAGGCGCCAACATCCTGCTTGCCCAGCCTGCATGGCGCGGCGACGGCAAAACGCTCGACGTCCGGCGGTACGAAACAGTGCAGCCCGCGTCCCCTCAGCCAGGAATTGAAAACGGCGCGTGCGCGCAGGCCGCAAGGCCAGGTGACGTCATGAAACGAGCAGGAGCTGTCGAGATCGATGCCTCGCACTCCGCTGATGACCACCTTGCGGCCCATGGATTCGAACATCGCCGACGATGTGGCAACCGGGCGGTAGAGCAAGACCTCCCGCCAATCCCCAGGCATTGGCGTTTTCGGGGGCACGGCGAGACCGAGCTCGCTGAGTGGCGGACGGGGCTCGGTCCGTTCGATCTCAGCGGGATCAAGCCGTGGCGGAGCGATCAGGTCTTGAGCAACCTTGCGCGCCGGCTCCAGGCGTTGTGCGCCGGCTACCGGGGCAATCGGCCGGATAGGCTGCGTATCGTCAACATCCCGCGACGGGGCACGGACAGGCCGATCGACCGAAAGCAACGCCCCACCTTGAATGATCAGCAGTATCCCGGCCAAAAGCAGCAGGCTTCCGAGCGCGATCGCCAAGCGGCTGCGGCCCGGCCTGCCCATCAGCTTGAACAGGATCTCAGGGATTTGCGCCGGTCAGAAACCCGACGTCGATTTGGCAACCAGCTTGAGCGCACCTTTTTCAATCCGATAGAACGGCATCGAGCGTTCGCTGGATCCGTCGGCCCGAAACCGGAACAGGCCGGTCGACCCGCGAAAGCCGTTTGGATTCTCGAGAACCTTTTTGCTGAAGCCATCAGGCCCGATCGCGCTGGCAATCCCTGCCGTCAGGGCAACCATGTCATAGGCATAGGCCACATTGACGTCAGCGGGATAGTTGTATGCCGTCCTGAAGCGGTCGGCGATCGGCCCGGTTTCACTTGGATCGAGCGTGGCGATAAACGCCCCCTCGAAGAGCGGATCCATGGGGTGCTCCAGCCAACGGTTCGTTCCGACGACGGAGATAATCTTTCCCGGAATGCCCTTCGATTTGAGGGCGGCAAGGATGGGCGACGGACTGCCATTGCCGCTGGCGACAATGACGGCGTCGGGGGCGTCCACGAGCGAGCCCATTTCGTCGACCGCCTTCGCGGCGCCGTCGCCGGCAGAATATCGGAGAGTGACCGCGAGCGCCGCGCCGTAGATGCTGAGGCTGTTTGCGACCCGCTTCTCCATGGCGCCGGCGTTTGGGCCATCCGCGACAAGCAGTACGAACTTCTTGCTGCCTTTCGCGGCCAGTCCCGCGGCGCCCGCGGCGGCGCTGTCCGCTTCGCCAAGGAGCACAGCATAAACCCCGGCGCCGCCGGCGAAATTATCGGCAAGCGCCAGAACCGGTGGCCGCTTCGATCCCGAAAGCGTGGCAATATGCTGGGCTGCCGTCAGTTCGGTCGGGCCGATCACGACCTTCGAGCCCGTCGTTATGGCCGTTATCGCCATTTTGCTGGCCAGTGCGCTGTCGCCTTTGGTGTCTTCTACCGTCAGCGTCAGCAATCCATTGCCAATATCCGTCATCGCCAGCTTGGCCGCATCCAGCATCTTCCTGCCGTTTTCGCCCGCTGTTCCGGAGCCGGACAACGGCAGCAGCATCGTGACTTTTGTCGAACCGGTGCCCAGCGACTGGGTCGCCTGGGCGGGACCGGCAGCAACGGCCCCATTCTGCCCGGCAGGCGCGGCAACCGCCGCCGGATCGAGCACTTCGGACACGCCGCCTTTCGACTGGCAGCCCGACACGACCGCGGCGAGCGCCAAGGCGATTGCCCATGTCCACGGACAGTGGACCTGTCGGCCAGCTTCCATGAATGCTCCACCCCTATGTGCCGCCGGATATTGTTCCCGGTCTGGTCTCCAACGCATGTTACGGCGGACTTGCAGTGCCGTCTGTAGTTCTTTTAGCCGCCGAAAAGCCTGTCTCTCAGCGCCCTGATCTGCCTTGCTTGCCCCACACTTCGATAGTCGGCGCATTTCATGTATCGCGGCCCGGCCACGAACACGCGGCGCACGCACACACCTTTTTCCTGGGCAGGGGCTCCACCCTCCCCTCCTGGCGAAAATGCGGCAAAGCCAAATGTCGCCACCGGCAACGGCCCGGTCACTTCAATCCCTTCCCTTGCCAGGATTGCCCGTGCACGCTGGCAGTAGCGGACCGAAAGGACCGAGAACCTGCTTTCATTGTGCCCGGCGCGATACTTCATGACGGTGGTGCACAGATCGCCCGCCGCCAGTCTGTTGGCCTGTGCAAGATATCTGACTCCCAGCGCGATGTTGGTCGCCGGCGCGCTCAGATCATCGAGGGAGCCTCGAAAGCCGAGCATCCTGGCCGTCGCCGGCATCACCTGCATCAGGCCGACTTCGCCGTCGGCGCCCTGCACGCCGGGATCGAAGCCGCTTTCGATCTCCATCACCGCATGCGCCAGCAGCGGCTCCAGGCCATAGATCGATGCCTGGCAGCTGGCAAATGCCTTAAATGTCTGCCGGGTCCACTCCGTAGCCGGATCACAGCGCACTGCCTGCTTCAGGCCGGACGAAAGCCGTTGTTTCACGGACGGTCGTTCCAGCCAGTTGGCACTGGCCGGCGTGACCGTTTGGACAAAGCCAAACAACACGATCGCGCCCGCGACCGCCTTCAGGAAGGATCCGTCGGCTGTCATGATGGCCAACAGGCGCGGGTTCGCCTATCCGGTCAGTGCATGTACTCGACCATGCGATCGTGAAAACACTCGCATTTGTTGAGGGTGTCTTCGTCCTTGTAGTTCGTCTTCAGGTAGCCGTAAGCCATGCCGCAGGCGACCTTGGCTTCCGACGCCCAGACGAAGACGGGCCGGGACGAGTTGATCCACTCCGAGCTGTTGGCGGCGGCGACCGACTCGTCCATCAGCTTCACCACCTGCTGCTTGAGATCGACGATGTTGTCGTTCAGCACCAGGTTGGACGTGCCGACGACACGGCAATAATCGCCCGTCGGGCCGTCGATGATGTCGGCGGCATAGCCCGTCGACCCGACTGCCAGCAACAGCGTCGCGGCGGAAACCAGCAGTCTTGCAGAACGTTTCATTGTTGAGCTCCCCTAGATATTAGCGATGTATAACATAGTCGCGTGGCCACGCGCTACGGCGTTAGATCGTTGCCGTGTGTTGTGTGTGGGTCGTGTCGTCGTAAAGTATCGTGATCGTGCCCGCGGCAGGTCCGTTCTGCAACGCGGCAACATCCACGAAATTGGCCGCATTGCCTGAGCCAGTGGTGTCGACACTGAGTGTCTTCGTGTCGGCGTCGTAGTGCACATAGTCATTGATGTTGCCCCCCGACACCGTGTCGAACAGCGCGCTCAGGTCGATCTTATCGCCCTCACCACCAGGGCCGGTGCCGTGGTAGTCGGTGATGAGATCCTTGATGTCGAGGTTGTCGAGCTTGAAGGTATCGGCGCCCGCGGTTGCCGTTTGTCCGGTGGTATCGAAATTGCCGAAGCCGATGTCGGCAACCGCACCCGTCTCGCCGCTGGCGGTGGTGAAAGTCGATCCACCATAGGTCAAGACAGAACCGTCTTCCGAAACGGAGTGCTGATTGTCACTCGTAAGTCCGATCTCGACGATACCCAAAGCGGCAAGACTCTTGAACTCGCCTGAATCTGACACCCCATTGCCGTTGGCGTCCTGCCAGACACCAAATTGCCCGAAATCGTGATCGGCGGCAGTCAGCTTGCCATCGTGGTTGGTGTCGTAGACCAGGGCAAGCGCAGCAAGATCGGTTGCCGCGCCAACAGCCTGCTGGGTGAAGACGATCTCCGAACCGTTGTTCACCTTGCCGTCGCCGTTGAGATCGATCGCCAGGATGCCGTCATGGGTGTCGACCCAGGCGGTCTTCGAAGCGACGCCATCGCCATTATAGTCGAACGAGACGGTAGAGTGCGTGAGATCCGTGGTGTGGATACCGTCGTGATTGAGGTCGAGCAGAACCGGAGCAGCAACCGCGTTAGGCGTCAAACCGTCTTTCACGTGAACGGTGAAACTCCCCGCCAACGTCTGGTCGCCATCGCCATCCGTGAGTTGCACCGTCGCCCCAATCGTATGATCGACATTGGTGGAGAGCACCCCGATTTCGCTTAGGTTAAGCTTAAAGCCACCGGGTGAGGATACGTCATACACGTCGATCCATGCGATCTGTTTGCCGCTTGACGATTGGACGGTCTGCCCCGTAGCGCCAACCCCGGAAATGAATGACTGCGTGGTTCCATCGACATAGTGGGCGACGTACTCGATCTTGTCGCTCGCGCCGAGTGTCTTGGTGTATGAGAACGTGGCATAGGTGGCGTTGGCCAGAGCGCTGGGCGGCAATGGTGCCCCGTAGGAACCACCAGCGCCGTCGTAGTCGTTGAGCGCTCCGAAGTCGAAACGCATGAACTGGCCTGGAAGGAAGTTGTTGCCGCCGAGGCCCCAGCCCTGGTCCGAGCCGTTAACATCGTTTCGCTGCGTCAATGCCGGATTGCCGCCGGCCAGCCAAGCCGCCTCGTGCGCGGCATTAAAGGCACCGCCGGCGTCGGTTGGCGCCCAGCCAGTCACCATGGTGACTAACTGGTGGGTCGCGGGGTTCTCCACGTATTTGTTCGTTGTTGGGCCGCTGCCGAGCGCGCCCTCCGACGCGTTCGCCAGTTTGGTCACCGTGCCGTCGAGCGGCGCCAGCAGGTCGAACGTGTACTGCCCCGAAGTACCGGCGTTGGGATTCACGGTGATGGTAAAGACCGCCGTATCACCTGCATCATGGCTTCCGCTGTTGTTGTTGTCGGCATAGGCGGTAAGCACATTGCCCGACTGCTCTGTGATGAGAGTGTGGCCGGCCGATGTAATGCCGGTCGTGTTGGCAGTGATCGTCATGGCGGTCCCGGCTCCGTCGGCGCCCGCGACGAAATGGAGTGTGCCAATCGCCGGCGTTTGCGACGGGTCGTTGCTCGCCTGCTGGCTCTGCACCACGCCCAATGTCGGCACGTCGTCTTGCACATTGATATTGACGATGCCGGTGGTGGTGTCGCCATCGGTATCGGTCGCCACGACCCCGACATTGCCGATCGAGCTGATCTGAGCACCATTTGCCACAATGTGCTGCAGGTTGTCGCTCAGGGTCGCCGTTACGGTGACGCTACTTGTCGCTCCAGCCGCGATGGACCCGGGCGCGTTCAGGTCGAGCGTCACTGCAAGCTGCGTATGAGCGGCGTCGAGATACCCCTTGATCTGGGTGCCGGACACCGATTGCCAGAAGATGTCCTGGCTGCCGTTTCCATCCAGGTCGGTGACCAGGCCTGCCGTGCCCGAGAACGCGAATGAGGTCAAAGCGTCCGAGCCCGCCGTGAACGACAGAGCCGGCGTGCTGTCGGTCTCCGTGGTCAAGGTCGGGTTTGAACCCGTCGCTCCGGCCGTCAACAGCGCGGCCTCGTTCAGATCCAGCGTAATCGGAGTGGGCGTTGCCGCGACAGCTCCGTCATTGATGGTGATGATCAGCGTCGTCGGCGAAGTGTCGCCGTCGCCGTCCTTCAGCGTGTAGGTGAAGGTGTCGGTCACCGCCGAGGCGTTGCTGATGTTGGAATTGGCGACGTAGCTGTAGGTGCCGTCCGGGCTCAGCGTCAGCGTGCCGTACTGGCCAACGACATGGAAGTCGCCGCCCACCACTGTGGTCGCACCGGTGCCCGTCGCGCCGCTCACAGAAGCGCCGTCCGCACCCTTGGTGTCGGCGCCGGTATCGGTATCTCCGGCATCGCCCGCCGAAGCATCCGTAATCACGTTGCCGCTCGCCGTGCCGCCCTCTGTGACGCTGTCGGTATCGGCGTGTGCCGTCGGCACGTCGTCGACAATGTTGATCTGGAACGAGGCGCTTGGATCGTCCGCCACATTGCCGTCGCTGTCGGCGACATGCACCGTGAACGTCTCGAATGGCGTTGCGTCCGTGGCATGATTGACGTTGGTCCCCAGCGTATAGCTGTAGCTCACCGTCGTCCCGTTGATCGCCGTGATGGTCAGCGTGCCGTAGTCGCCGGCAACCGTCGCACCCACCGCAACCGCGGTCCCGTTGATCGTCACCGTCGAGGCGCCGTCGCCGTTCGTGTAGCTGAACGTGCCCGCCGTCGTCTCGGAATTGGTCAGGGAAGCCGAGCCGGCCGGAAGGCCGGCCTCGTCAACCGAAGTCCCGGGCGCCCCAGCCTGCGGAACGGTGACCGTCGGCACGTCGTTGGTGCCGTTGATGGTGATCTCGACCGTTGTCGTCGAGATGTCGCCGTCGCCATCGGTCAGCGTGTAGGTGAACGTGTCCGTCAGATGCTGGCCGGTGGTCAGCGCCTGGACCGCCGCAGCGCCGTTGTTCAGCGTGTAACTGTAGTGGCCGTCCGCATCGATCGTGATCGAACCGTAGCTGCCCGCCACGACCGACCCGACATGGCCCGAGGCCGATGCGACCGTGCCTGCTTCGACGCCCGTTACCGTCGCCCCGTCCGCGCCCTTAACGTCGGCAACGCCGTCCGTCACATTCGCGTCCGCGCCGCCGCTGGCGGTGATGACGTTGCCGTCCGCGACCGTCGCACCGTCTTCCGTCACGCTGTCGGTATCGGCGTGTGCCGTCGGCACGTCGTCGACAATGTTGATCTGGAACGAGGCGCTTGGATCGTCCGCCACATTGC
>NZ_JAMYMR010000047.1:0-37725 GCF_040318635.1 Mesorhizobium sp. M1066 | reverse complement strand
GCGCGAGCACAAGAAGCTCGCTCTACGCCAAGCCGCATGACCAGCTTCATGATCGCCCATTTTGCAGAACTTGACGCACACAACCCTGCTAAACTTCCGCATACCGGAGGGACGTCATGCTCAACCCATCACAACAGATCATGAGACTAGGTTTTGGATTCTGGCGAGTTGCAGCGGCATAGTGTTATCCTGAGGATCGACCTCCGAGCCGGCGACCGGGGCATCCTCGGCGACAAGGTCCAACTGCAACAGGTGCTATTGAATCTGATCATGAATGGCATCGAAGCTATGAACGCTGTGTTAGACCGTCCCCCGGGAATTGATAATATCCTCAGAACTCGCCGAAACGGGTGCCGCACTGATCGCGGTGGAGGATGCGGGGATGGGCATCGATCCGAAGATAGCTGATCGCATCTTCGGATCCTTCGTTACGACGAAGCCCCACGGCATGGGCATGGGGCTGTCGATCTGCCGATCGTTTATCGAGGCGCATGGCAGCCACATCAGCGCGTCGCCGCGTGAGCCCCACGGGACTGCATTTCGGTTCACAGTTCCAACGCGGACGCGCGTCTGACGACGTTCGGAGCGGAATGATCTCCAGCGAAGGCGCACCGTTCAGCCCGACGTTTTTGCTAAGTGACGTGTTGAACCAACCGCGTCACTTCCTCGTTCTGAACACCTGGCTCCGATCGCCCCGCACAGGCCCTTCCGCGCCCGCAGTGCCGTCATCTCCACCACCAGCCGAGGACCGTCGGCGTTTGGCGGCCCGTTCGGTTCAACAGCCTGCTAGGGCGTTGCCCAGTAGTACAGAAGCGCCGACGAGGCCGCGCCTCCCAGCACACAGGGCAGGCCGAGAGCGGTCTGGCCGGTCGCCGCGGCGGCGACGCATCCCACCGAGATCACGCCCTCCCCGATCTTGCCCCACGATGCGATATCGCGCTTGGAGCCAGGGCCCGTGCGCTTGAGCTCATCCAGCCGGTCGAGCGTGTTCTTGCGCAGGGCCGAGATCTCTTCCGTCTCGGCAACTTCGATCGTCTGCGCAAGCTGCTTGGACGTCTCCTTGTCGGTCTGCTGCGTCTGCAGCGTCTTGAGAAGGCCGAGCAGCCTGGGGTCACGCGATGCGTTGACTGCCATCGTGAACTTCGCCATGCTGCCCATTGTCAGCTTATCGACGCTGTCGCGCTCGTCCACCCACGGCAGCATTTTGATCATGCGCTCGAGCGGCGGGGCGCCGCGCGTGGCGAAATAATAGCCCCAGTACACGTCGAGCATCTCCGGACGCTCTTGGAGCGGGATCTGCTTCTCCACCTTGTTCTTCCTGGCGAACCACTTGGTCGGATTAGCGCGGTCCCTCCACGAAGTCTTCTCTTCAGCCGGGGTATCGGGAGTCGGCTCGTCCTTCTTGACGAACCACTTGATCGGATTGGCGCGGTCCCTCCACGAGGTCTTCTCTTCGGCTACAGGAGTGTCCGGGGTCGGCAGCTTGCCCTCGAGGTATCGCTGCGCCATCAGCGCTCGGGTTGGCATCTTCGGCGCGAACCGCGTCATAAGCCCGCGCCAGTCCGGATGGCCGGAATAGGCGATGGCGCGCACGATCGCCCAATGATCGGCCGGGCGCATGAGGACCAGCTTTTTGACGATGGCGTCGGCGTTTTTCGGGTTGGAGCCGATCATCCCGGCCATGAAGCCGACATATATACCCGCCGCTTCCGGATCGCTCAGCGAGCCAAGGTCACTCGCCATCCTCATCACCGATGTAGCATGGGCAAGATCGCGGTTCGGATCATAGGCGTTTATCCAGACGAGCACGCCGTCCCGGGTATGTCGGATGGGCGGTGCGGCCCGGTGGCTCGGCGGTGCTGCCAAGGCCATGCCCGCAGCTATCAGCACGGCAGTCAGTGCAACACAAAGAACTCGCATATGCCAAACCGCGCATCTGTTGCGCGCCCCACATCTTGATTTGTTGTAGAGGGTCCATCACTGCGTAATTCATCAGTGCCGTGGGACCGTTTCAGGACGCGGTTGCGATCTTTTTGCGGCCGAAACACCAGGAAAATGGCGGGTTTCGGGCCGCCGTTCAACGCTGCGCCGAACGTCGCGACCCTTGCGGACGAGCCGATCGACGTTCCCAGAAGAAACGCCAACATCCTTGGACATGCTGACCTCCGTGCTAAGCAGCGGGCGTTTGGCCCGCCACACCTCGACCTCGCGTTGGATCGTCCGCGGCCCAGTGCTGATGCAGGACTTCGAGAAGCTTGCCCACTAAGACGAGCGCATTCGGGCAAAGGCAGCGATGCGCGGGCCCGCCGTGATCCTGTTCTGGTTGTCGGAAACCGGCATGCCGTCGTCGGTAGTGAGGCAACATTTGCGCAAACTCGTGGCTACGCTGCACCCCTTCTGAATGCTGAACTTCTGCATCACACGCACCAACGGGGTGCCCGGCGCTGGCCGATAGCGCTGCCAAACTGAAGAATTGGTCTTGCCAGTCGTACGTCTGGCAAGCGAACAGCCAGATAGGTGCGCCAAGTAAAGCCTCCGATTGGAACGGATCGCGAAACAACAGCCGTTTCGGTTAAACATCGATGCGACTGGCGAAGAGCCTGAACGTGAGAAACGCTGGACATGTGACGTCCCACATTGGATAGTGGCCGAGGGAAACACTGACATTTGGATGATTCCAAGGGAACCACCGGCATCTACCCGGGTCGGGTTGGGTAGATTTCCAGCAATTTCGCTCTGGGGACGGTATGGAGATGAAATCGATCTCTCGCATCTCGGTGCTGGTAGGGTTGTTTTTGGGCAGCTCGCTGCCAATTATCCCGGCATTGGCGCAGAATGCCACGAACGATCAGCCGCAGCCCAGTAGCAAGGCGGCCGCAACTGGATGGATTGTGACGCTTGGAGCGGGCACGGAATATGGTCCTTCCTACCAGGGAGCAACGGACCAATCCTTCAGTTTTGTTCCGTATTTCGACATTCGCCGACTTGGCGTACCGCCCGAACTCGACGAGCCCGATGACAATTTCGACTATACGCTGATTTCGTGGAAGGGCTTGGAACTCGGACCTGTGGCCGGCTTTCGCGACGGTCGCTCGACATCCGACGACAGCGCTCTTGCGGGACTGAACGAGATTGACTGGAATATCGATGCAGGCATTTTCGCGCAATACTGGCTGGTTCCCGACAGGTTCAGGGTGCGCGTCGAAGGGCGCCAGGGGCTGGGTAACAACGAAGGTTGAACACTATTCCGAAGTGCTTGCTAGGCTCGCTCTACACGGTTCTCCGGATCCGGCGTGCTTGCCGAACTGCGGAACCGTAACGATACCGATCAGCTCTCACACCGACCACAACGCGCATAGCGACCGTGCCTCACTTCCGGCCGTCGATGCTGTCGCCGCCTGCTTCACCACGAGAGGAAACTGATCTCAACGCCGACATGCGGCGTTGCGGCCCGGCCCCTTAATGCCGGAAGGACTATGGCGCAAGAGCCCGCTAATACCCGGTGTCGGGCTTTTGCTTTGTTGGTGCCCGCAACCGTCACGAAGGCAGTCGCCGAATCTGCGGGAACAATTTAGCGAACAGTAAATTCAACGGTCTTCTGGTAGGAGGCCACAGTGTCCCAGCGAAGCGTCGACAAAGACCGATTGGAGCGCGCAGACCGTGAGGCAAAAGTTGCTAACGCGGCCGAGACAGAGGCGCGTTGTCTTAAAACTGCGCGATTTCGAGAACAACGCCTCGCTGCCGAAGCCAAGGGATCCCAGGCCTTGAAGAAGGGGTCGATCCAAGAGCTAAAGCACTTATTCGCCGACGCTGGCCGTCAGACAGCGACGCCCTTCTGATGGAACATTATACCACGCTAATAGCTCTGGCGCGCCAGGTCACCCGACGATCCGGCCCGTCCCCTTGGGATGCCCGCCGCCGGTGATGGGGAGGCGGGTCTCTAAATTTGTCGGCTGCGCAAGGCCCGCTCGGCTCGTGAGCGAAGGACATCATGAATCCCGAAAAGCCCAGCATTTATGCGCCGTCCGCCGAGCTGCTCGGCGCCATGGCTAATGAAAAGCGCCTTCTCGCTCTGATCATTCTTGCTGACGGAGAAATGTCCGTTTCTGATCTCGCGCCGAGGTTAGGGCTTAGCAACTCAGCACTCTCCCCAACATCTCGGCATAATGCGAGAGTTTGGGCCGGTCACCCGGAGGCAGGAGCGTCAAAAAGCGTATTACTCGTGCACAGATCCTGCCTGAAAGTCCTCGACTTTCTGGGCTGGCTTGTTGAGCGGGAGACTCTGCCTAGCCGCGACCATCTTCATCTGGGTTGTGGAGATTGGTAGGCTCAAACCCCGCCACCTCGCTGGCGGCGGGGTTGGATCGGTTCGTTCAGTCGTAAACCTTGATGATTTTCCGGGAGCCCGGGTCCACCAGCACCGTGCGGTTGTCGACCACCACATAGCGGTATTTGACGTTGGGAACCTCATGGATCTCAACCGTGTCCGGCAGAGCTGTGCCGACATTCAGTTCCACTCCGGGAAGCTTGACCGACGCCATGGGTTGCTTCTTCACATATTCGCGGATGACAGTGTCTTGTTCCGGCTGGATGATGATGTCGTCAGCGGCGGCTGAGGCGATCCCACCCAACAGCAACATCGCAGCTGCGGTATTCTTTAGAAGCATGTTCATATCTGCTCTCCTGTAGGGTCCGGCCCATGACGATCACCGTCCCACGCCGCCCGGCAACTTGAACATAAAGCCGCCCTGAACGTTCCCGCCTTAGGCACTTAGGCCTAGTCCCTTGGGGCCTAAGTCTGGCCCTAGAACACGCATTGGTCCAGCGAGGGGCAGCGGCTGGAACGCCTGCCCCCCGCGGCTGTTGTCTCTCGAATTGGAAGAAAGCAGATGCATAAAAGTGTTGACCAAGCCCGTTACTCGCACCGATTTTTGGGACGGCTGTCACCTTTCTCGTGATGGCACTCGTGCTTGGCTAACATGTGGTGGATCGGCGCAGCAACGTTCCTTCCTACGCCGATAGCAGGGTTCGCGAGCCGCCTAGCTTCTCGCGCACCTTTACATCTTCAACTTGGAGTAGGTGACCTGATGTTGCGCGACAAAGAGAGTCGGATCCTGGAGGCAGGCTTGCTAGCAGCGGTGCCTATTTGTGTGGCCATTACCGCACTGGCCGCCCTGATGACTTTGGCCCGGATATGAACCGTCTCCTTTTCGCGGCCTCCGACTTTCTATCTCGGCCGCCGGGCTTCTATGTCATGCTCGTAGCAATGGTTTTGTGCACCGCCCTGGTGCCTTTTGGTCTGACAAATGCAGTTACCTATGCCCTGTCGGTTGCCGCCATCGTGATCACCGGTGTTGTCCTTTTACAAGGCTATCGCGATACCGCCGCCATCCATGCAAAACTGGACGAGATTATCGTTTCACTGAATGAAACCAGAAACGACGTTGTCGGATTGGAGCACGCCGAGCCGGAGGAGATCAGGAAGAAGCTTGTAGAACTCGAAGCAGAAGCGTCCCGAACGATTGGGGCTGCCAGGCGCGAACTCTCGAAAGCAACAGGAGAGAGATCATGAACAGTATCATTTGGCTCGTCGTGCGGTGGTCGTCGTCTTGGTAATTTTGAGTTTTAGGGCGACGAGCATTTCGCCGACAGCATGAAGGCTGAGCGGAACCTCACTTAGCGTCGCAAATTGCTTTTCATGAATGACAATCAGCAGCCCCCCGACAAGTTGGTGTCCGAGCCACCGCCAAATTGGCAGGGCGTGCTTTTTGCCACCGCTGCCCTCGTCTTATCCTTATGCACCCTGCTGCAGGCATTTTGGATGTGTGTTTGAGCGCTCTCGGAAGCCCCCCCTGCTTCGCTGATTACGGCTTGGCAGTCGATCCTGGATGCCATCGGGCGGATGGCCACTGGCTTCTAGCGCAGTCGCCTGCATCGTCAGCTTTCAGGCAATGGCAAAACTGACCATACGACCGAGGCGCGAAGCTGCCATTCGCGTGGTGGATAGCTTTGGGTCAGACTCTCCCGCTCGGTCTTTGCGGCACCGAGACAGGCCCACCACACCCGACACTGTAGATAATATCGCATGCTCTCCGAGTGGGGGAAAGGCGGTCGCGCTCTCCCGTCTCTAACTCCGATGGTGACGGAACGTTTCCGCTGATCACATTTCTCCTACAGTGTGACCGGACGTCCCAATCTCTTTCATAAGCACGCTCAAAGTCGGCTGGAGGAGCAAGACAGAAAATTTGAAAAGCTTTTAAGAACCCCAGGCAATTTGGAAACCGCATCGGACAATAAGGGGCACGATATCGCAGCGAACGTCCGCAACGGGGCGGTCAAATATCGTCGGCAAAAGACCGTCCGAATAGGGCTGTCGGCGGCTCCGTCGTGGGAACGAAAAAAGAAGAGAAGCAGAACTTTCGTGTGCGATTTTCGCACACGGCCTCCCGCAACGATCTGATATTACCTCTCTTTCTGTCCCATCCATCAGGCGCGCTCTGGAGCCGAAAGGCCCTCCGCGTCGACGCGCCCACGCCTGACTTTATTCTCGCGTGGGATGCCGTCGCAACGTTCGACGTAGCGTCGAGGCAGGAGAAGACCGAGACCTTGTCGCCTTTTCGTCTCCTGCTCGTGAAGTGCGGTTCGGACGCTCGTCGGATCGCTTGGGACGACGTTGCGGTTATCGCCTGTCTTCGCTGCTGGTCGGATGCTCGGAAAGGCTAAGGCGACCGGTACGATGAATGTTGGTCGACCGTCTCGGCCTTGTTGGCCGCCCGGTGACCGCCTTGCGCCCTGGTCGCGCGAGAGGCTTCGATTCCGATCAGGCGGACGGTCCGAGCGCGGATGACCTCACGGCCAGAGTTGGCACGCTTGTATTGGTGCGCCGCTGGTATGTCCAATAAAGAGGAAGGCCGGTGAACAGAAACCCACCAGCAATATTGCCAAGGGTCACTGGTATCTGATTCCAGTACCACCAGTCTGCGAAGTTGATCTTGGCTCCCAGTATCATGCCCATAGGTATGACAAACATGTTGACCACACAATGTTCAAATCCCAACGCAAAAAACGCAAAGATGGGCAACCAGCACCCGATGACCTTGCCCGGCAAAGACCTCGAGCTCATTCCCATCACGACGCCAAGGCAGACCATCCAGTTGCACAGCATCGCCTTGACGAATGCGGTCGCCAGACCGCCATATCCATAGGGCGCGTAGGCGATCGTTTTGGACTCGGCAAGCGCGCGGATATGGTCCCCGAGTGCGCCGGCACCGGCATTGCCGGCATCGGTAAGCACGAAATAGAACAGCATGGCAAAGATCAATGATCCCAGCATATTGCCGGCAAAGACCCAAATCCAGTTCGCTAACATCCGCAAGGCCGTGGTGCGTCCAGAAAGTACCGCCAATGGGACCAGACCAAAATTCCCGGTCAAAAGCTCCAGGCCAAGCACGACGATCATGGCGAACCCCGCCGGAAAGATCAGGGCGCCGACAAGCGGAACATTGGTCTGAAGCGCGCCCTGCAAGGCCAGGCTGGTCGCGAAGGCGAGCAGCGCTCCAGCCAACATACCACGGATCAAAAGATCGGCGGCACCGTGAGCAGCTTTGGCAGCGCCGAGCTCGACCATTGCCTGCGTGATTTCGACGGGCGAGAGACTGTCGTTCATGATGGCCAACCTTCTGGATTGGACAGTTGTTGCAAGGAATAGCCGATCGGTGCAGCAGTTCTGCCGAAGCGATCTTGGCCCTGGCATCAGCCGCCGTCAGCCGGGCATGATGCCGAGCTGCTCCTTGGGAAATTTCGCAAGCACGGCCGGATCCACATTCAGGTGCTGCGCGACCAATTTGGGCGGAGCGTGGGTGAGCCAGTCCGACAGATCGACCTCGTGGTATTCCGGCGCCTTGAAGATCGATAGAAACTTGAGGTCGGTGGTGCCCGTATTCAGGATGTAGTGCCCTTGGTTCTTCGGGACATAGCCGATGTCACCGGGCTTGAAGTCGGCCGTTTCGGCCCGAGGACCAGCATTGAACACGGTCATGCGCCCTTGCCCCGTTATCCAATATTGCCATTCGTCGGCATTTTGGTGCCAATGCATTCGTCGGAGGGCACCGGGCTTGATTGTCTCCACGACCGCGGCGATCGTCGTCGATGCCTTGAACGTCCGGCTATCTGCGAGATGGACTACGCCCGAAGAATTCTCCTTCACCGGCACGGTATCGCGCAGCGAGAACGTGAACGGATTGGTAGGCGTGCCGCCGGACCGCACGGCGGCCTGGTCGACGGCAAGCGGACCTGGCTCTGGTCCTTGGAAGATCCAGAGATCATTAAGCGGTATGGATTTGAAACTGTCGGCGGGCACGCCGAAATTCTGGGCCAGGATTTCCGGCGGCGTATGGGCGAACCAATCCGTCACAAGAAGCGTATTGAACTCCGAGGCCTCACCATTGTCGAATATAATCAGGAACTCGCAGCCATCTGGCCCGAGACCCTGGAGTGAATGCGGGGACCCTGCTGGAAAGTACCAGATGTCGCCTTCCTTGATGTCGTCCACATAGGCTTGCCCCAGTGGGTCGAGCGTCGTCGCCCGCATGCTACCCTTCGTGACGTATCCCCACTCAGCAGCAAGATGCCAATGAAGCTCCCTAATGCCGCCCGGTCCAAGTCGCATGTTGACGCCGGAGACAGACGTCGAAATCGGGAAATCCGCGACCGTGACCTGTCTGGCCCAACCGCCGCCCTGAATGCGCTTGGATGCAATGTTGAACGAGGACCAGAACCTCGGCATGCCGCCCACGTCGGTTGCGGGAGGGTTTTCGAAAGACGGGAGTTGATCCGTGATCGCCGAATTCTTTGGGCCAGGATCCGACAGGCTACCGGGATTTGCATTGATTGCGCCCTGTGGCGGCTCATCCGGATTGCCAAACGTCGCTGCATGGGTAGCGGTTGCCGCGACTGCGACCCCTCCGAGCGCAAGGACATTGCGGCGCGACAGTGCTTGCATGCGTATTCTCCTGTCTAAATGGTCGAGCCGTGCTACTTCGAACACTGCCCGATTGGGTCCGCGTGGCCGAAATATTCTATTGTCTATGGGCAAGGGGGAGCGACTGGCTCCGCTGCAACGCTAAATGAGACCCGAGAATCGTTGTTTCCCGACTGCGCGGCGATCGTTTCGCCGGCACATGATCTGTCTCGGTATAGTTTGACCGCCGCCACTGATGAGGCGCGTCACCCACGAAACGCTTGAACACCGTGGTGAAGTGAGATTGCGTTTGGAAGCCGACGCTGAGCGCGATGTCGGCGATCGACAAATCGTGCTGCAGCAGGAGATCCCGTGCTCGTTCGATACGGCGCCGCAACAAATACTCATGAGGACGAATGCCGGTCGAAATTCGGAATTGGGCCGCGAAGTGCATTGATGACAGCCCCGTTACCGCGGCCAGATCGCCAAGGGTGATTGGCTCTGCTAGATTCGCGTCGATATATTCGAGAGCGCGCTTAAGCCGCCATCTCGGCAAAGCCCCGCAATTGCGTTTCGGCCGAAAGGGATCATAGCGATGGCCGTGGCCCAGAAGCCGCGCAGCAATCGCGAGCCCGACGGCGTTTGCGTAGACTTCGCGGAAATGTTCATCCATCTCGTCGATCCTGAGCAGGGCGCGGGCCAATTGCTCGATTGCGGAGTCGGTCTGCGACCGGAGGTCCAGGAACACGCACGGATCAGATCCCGCTTTATCGCGAAAAATTCCCAAACGACGCCGCAAGTCATCGTTGGCGATCCCGAGACAGCGCACTGGCACGCCCTGTGGAAGAAAGCGCATAACTGCGTCTAATAATTTGGCTCTCGCTGGGTCGGCCAAACCAGCTATCTCTGCCGAATCGGAAACGAACAGAGTCAGATTAACTTGTTTGGTCGCTATTCCGATGACAAATTCCAAGTTTGGGGCAACTGGTAAAGCAGAATGTACCGTAGAGACGACGTCTTCTAAAGTGTTGAATTGGTTCCGGGACCCAGAAATACTGATCTCTTCAATTTTGCGCGTTTCGAACGACATCGTCTCCTCCATAGCCTTCGTCGACGCAGTACCTTGAGGGCATAGACCTGCATGAGTATATTGTACTGACTCCAGGTCTCGTCTGCCAAACATGCTGGCGAGGTTTCAGGTCACTCTTGGATTTAGATAATCAAGTCCGGCTCGGAATGACAATTCTACCGATGGCAATCGAACTATGCGAAAGATTTGATTCCGATATACTTAGGTATATGACCCCGCTCTCCCCCGGACGCTGGCACGGCAATCCGATGGACATCCGGCATGGCCCCGCATTACCACGCGATTTGTCTGTTGCGGGGCTCATGAACGGACGTCTGCTGTCACGCCACGCGAAGGCTCAGCCAAAATAGAGAACGCCGACGAAGACGTTGACCATCAAAGCGAGCACAATCACGCTAAGGACGAAAGAGATTAGCGCGTGCAAGAAAATTACATGCCTAATTGGCCCCGAACGTACCCCTACATCGGTGACCTGAAAGGTCATGCCTATGGTGAATGCAAAGTATATAAAATCAAAATAATCAGGTTCTACGGTCCCCGGGAATGCTAGGGGCCGATAATTTCGCTGCTGTCGACGATAGAACTCATACGCGTAGTGGAAGGCGAAAAGCATGTTGAGAAATCCCCATGAAAGCATGATCGTCGCTGACGCCAGCACAATCTCGTTCACCGATTTCTGATGGACGCCCGAAAGTTCCAGACCGAGAGCCCCCAGGATAACGACGCAGACAGCGATGCCGGTCATGAGAACGGAGAGCTTCCGCTCATTCTCCTCGCCCGCACGCCTTGGCATCATGCGACCGGCTGTCTTCCAGGCGATGACCAGGCATGCCACAATCATCATGAGCGTCGTTATATCGAAAGCGATAAGGGCTGCGCGAAGCAGCTCGAAAACATGTTGAAGCACCAAATAAAAACATAGACCGAAGGCTGCCATCATCGACAGGCGGGGCCGAAAAACGTGAGGGCGCAGCGCCTTGTAGACAAACACACTGATCCTGCGCCGCCTGTAAGAATTTAGCATCATATGGATACCGCCGTGGTTCATGATCTGATCTGCGCGCTTGTCGGGCGGCCGGACGCTTTCCAGCATCATGCAATAGGCAGCTTCATCCGTGATGCTCAGCTTTGAAAAACGCCAGCAAGTCCTCGTTAACTTGATCTTTGAGTGTCGTGCAGAGACCGTGCGGGGCGCCCCTGTAGACCTTCAGCGTCGCGCCTTTGATAAGCTTCGACTGAGGCACGCCGGCATTAGCGAGCGGCACCATCTGATCGTCGTCGCCGTGCATGACCAGCGTCGGCACGTCAAACGTCTTCAGGTCTTCGGTCTGATCCGTCTCAGAGAATGTGTTGATGCAGAAGTATGCGGCAGGGAAACCCGCCATCATTCCTTGCCGCCAGAATGAGTCGCGCGCTCCCTCCGAGACCTTCGCGCCTGGCCGGTTGTAGCCAAAGAATGGTAGGCTGAGATCTTTCCAAAATTGCGAGCGGTCGGCTTGGAGGCTGGCCCGCATCTCGTCGAACACCTTGAGGGGCGTGCCGCCAGGGTTGGTCGACGACTTCACCATCAAGGGGGGGACGGAGGCGATCAAAACGGCCTTTGACACGCGGTTCGTGCCGTGCCGCCCGATGTAGCGGGCAAGCTCCCCGCCCCCCATGGAGTGGCCGACATGGATGGCATCCTTGAGATCAAGCCTGCGGACCAGTTCCGCGAGATCGTCGGCATACGTGTCCATGTCATTGCCAGTCCATGGCTGGCTCGACCGCCCATGGCCACGGCGATCATGCGCGATGCAGCGATACCCCTGCGAAGCAAGAAAGAACATCTGATCCTCAAAGGCATCCGCGCAAAGCGGCCATCCATGGCTAAAGACCACTGGCTGCCCAGTACCCCAGTCCTTGTAGTAGATCTCTGTGCCGTCCTTGGTTGTGAAGGTGCTCATGGTGTATTTTCCTTTGGATTGAAGGTGGGGCGCTAGCCTGCCTGGATTGACCCATCGTGCGTCTGCAGACTTGCGGCAGTGGCAATGCCACCACGCAGGAAACTGACGATGAGAGGCCGTCGGTACACTTAGGCGGCAATAGTGCCCAGAGTTGTGATGAATTGCGTTCTATATGACTGCGACGCAAGCGCAGCGCTGTGCCTGCCAAGACCATTCTAGACGCGAGTATCCGCAGTCTCATATTGTACGCAGGTTGGCGGGCGTCATGTCCTGGTTTGAAATGAATATACCTGGATGCATCTGACAATCCGCAAACCGACGAACCCGCTCGCGCTGGGACGATCGGTTCCGCTAGCCCTATGCGAACGTTCCGCGATGGCAATCTCAACGACCGGTATACTTTCGTTTATAAAAATATCCATCAAATATATTCTGGATGAGCTTCGTATGATTTTCCTAGTCTATCACGAAACATAGATAAATGCCACGGCACGAACAATAAATGGGTTGCCCATCGGACTCTTGGTGCAACAGAACGACACAAAAGGTGACATCGACATGCGCTCTTTTCCCGTCGAGGCCGCACTGGCGGCGGTTCTTCTGTCGACCGCTTGCGCTTCCGCAGCAAGTTCGCTTCCGGCCCAGACACAGCCGAAGTTCGATTTAGTCAAACTAAAAGAGAGCAGAAGACATGTATCTGCGCCGAGGCGTCACGAGGCTCCGACTGCCGGATCGACTGCGATGCCCCAATCACAACCCAAGAGCGACTACGACAAGTATCCCTCTGTGGATGGCTTTTTTTCGGGGATGAATGGGTTTTAACGAGAGGTGCACGCTTCTCGCGGTCATTGCGATTGATCTGGTTGCTGGATAGTGCCATCATTTCGAACACCGTTGCTTCGGCATTGCCATAATACGCCTTTTTAGGACAGCGGTACCTCTTGCCGCTGTCCTGGTGCCGATTGGCCACTGGTCGGCGACATGGTGCGACAAGCAGCGGACGAAGTCGCGGCGATCAAGAGACACTGGCATCACGAACAGTCGGCACTGGAGATGCTGGCCGCATGGCGTGATGCCGACAACGAACTCAATGCGATCACCATTCCTTATCTCAGAATAGGAAGCCGGATGTGAGCTGCGCCGGCGGTTAAGCTTCTGCTGCGTAGCCTCCTGGACAATCGGCGCTCGCACATCATGCCTTCACGGCATGCAGCCTGAATTCGACCACCGCCATCGACAGTCGGCCGACCCGCTTGGAGGCATAGGCAGAATGGGCCGATGACAGCTGTCATCGGCCCAAGAACTCGCACGGTGAAAAACGCTCTCGGGGGAAGAGCATCCTCACAATCGATCAGCGGGCGGGAGGGGAGCGGCCCACGGGATCAATCTGGTACGAGTTGGAGCGCTGCCCATGATGTTGAGAGATGAGAGCGAACACCACTGATCGCAACGCCGACCAATAAACTAGCACTTGTCGCCGGGGGTGCTTCTTCGCTATTGCCAAGTTTGCGTCCTGGTTGCGGATTTCGCGCGTTATTGTGAAGACGTAAGAGGTCAAGCCTTACGGGGACCTGTGGTTAAACCCGTGAAAGAGGCCTCGTTAGTTTGCGCGGCAAAACACCATGCCCTATTGGCATTGGTGCGATTTCTCTGGAACGATTTGCAGAAGGGGCCTGGGACGCTTACGCCGGCTTCGCAATCAAATTGCCGATCTTTCCCGAAAGTGCTTTTATCTCCACGACTGGATCTAGCTGGGACGCTGCTGCACATGCCGGGTAGCCAAAACACGAGATTTTCCTTCGTCACGGTCAAGCTCTGCAAAATGCGCATGGGGCGGTGTTTCCGTTGTCCGATAATCCAGGCGATGTCGGCGGCGGGCTCGTGCAATGCAGGGTCCGATAGAACCACTGGGTTCTGTCCGTGGTCGCATCAAGAGACACGGCATTGACCGGCCGGTTGCGCACGGATGACCCAGTCGCCCACTGCGACGGGCCAACCGTCTTCATTGTGGAGGACGACATTTCGTTCCGCGAGGCCCTCATGAGGCTTTTTCGCACGGTGGGCCTGAACACAGAGGTTTTCGGGTCAGCAGCGGAACTGCTGCAACACAAGCTCCCGGATGTTCCGAGTTGCCTCATACTCGACGTTCGGCTGCCGGGGGGGAGCGGTCTTGATATTCAAAGCGAACTTGCCAAGGCAAACATCCACATTCCAATCATTTTCATGACGGGTCATGGCGATATTCCGATGTCGGTGAGAGCAATGAAAGCAGGCGCCGTCGATTTCCTGACGAAGCCGTTTCGAGACCAGGACATTTTGGACGCTGTTGTCGCGGCGATCGATCGCGATCGACAGAGGCGTGAAAAGGAGGGAGAGGTTTCTGGCCTGCAAGCTCTCTTCGAGTCGCTGAGTCCACGTGAACGGGAGATCATGGCATTGGTTACGACCGGGCTGATGAACAAGCAGGTCGCGGCTGAGGTCGGCCTGAGCGAGATCACTGTGAAGATACATCGCGGCAACGTCATGAAAAAAATGAGTGCCAAGACTTTGGCTGATTTGGTGAGAATGGCAGAGTCTCTCCACCTTCCCCGTACCAAACAATAAAACCTCTGTATGATTCGTGGTCAGCGCTGATTGGACTAAGGTAGTGTGCGCGCGACGAGGAGTCGCGTATAACTTTCTTGAGAGGATCGTCAGCTGTCCAGCGTTCCGGTAGTCTCAATTGTCGATGACGATGAATCGCTCCGGATCGCCACCGCAAAGCTCGTGCGCCTTCATGGATTTCTCGTTCATGCGTTTGCGTCGGCTGAAGAGTTCCTGGAGTCTTCCCAGGTAGGGAACACAAGCTGCGTGATCACGGACATCCGAATGCCAGGTATGAGTGGCGTTGACCTGCAGGCTCATTTAATCGCCCAGGGCATAAGGGTGCCTGTCATTTTCATTTCGGCTTTTCCTGAGGAGAGCAGTCGGAAAAGAGCATTAGAGGCCGGCGCGGTCGGCTTCCTGACCAAGCCGTTCGACGGCAAAGTGCTGATCGACTGCCTGTCCAACGCTTTGCAGGAATCCGAATAGTCGGATCAAACATGGCGATGACCTCGAGTCAGCAGGCACGATGTAAGAGCCAAGCCCTGCGTCTCTTCCAGCGCGGGCGAGAATGCCGGCCTATCTGGGTTCGCCGATCCAAACACGCCCCGCTGCGGTATTGATAGCAGCAAGAAAAGCCCACGCGCCGCAACAAGGACATAGCCTTTTCTCTGACCGGCTCGTAGCGTCCGCCGCATCAACTGAGAGGAGCTGGTAGAGATATGGAAGTCGGGTTCATCGGATTGGGCCACATGGGCGCAGGCATGGCGATCAACCTCTTAAAAGGGGGTCATCGTGTCACCGTGTACAATCGGACACGCGCGAAAGTCGAAACGCTGGTCACGCTTGGGGCGAAAGCGGCGGCCAGTATGTCGGACGCCTGTCACGGCGATGTCGTCATGACCATGCTGGCAAACGACGAAGCCGTCAACGACGTGGTGTTCGGTGACGATGGCATAATCCGTAGCCTGCCGGTTGGTGCGATCCATGTTTCGTCGAGCACCATTAGTGTTGCCCTGTCCGAACGGCTTGCCGCGGCCCACGCCAAGGCGGGGCAGCGTTTTGTGGCGGCGCCGGTGTTCGGCCGCCCTGATGTGGCGGCAGCGGGGCAACTTGTTGTCGCCGCCGCCGGTGCGCCGGATGATGTCAAGGCAGTTGCACCGCTCCTCGATGCAATCGGGAGAAATACTTTCTTCGTTTCCGAGAATCCGAAATTTGCCAACCTGGTAAAACTCAGCGGCAACTTCTTGTTCGCTTCGGTCATTGAATCGCTCGGCGAGGCAATGGCGCTGATCGGCAAAGCGGGTCTCGACCGGCGGCAATATATCGACTTTCTGACCTCCACCCTGTTTGGCCTCCCGGTCTACAAAGTCTATGGCGGACTGATCGCCGACGAAATTTTCGAGCCGGCCGCGTTCGCAGCACCCCTTGGCTTCAAGGATATTCGGCTTGCCCTTGCGGCTGCCGAGGATTTGCGCGTGCCGATGCCGATCGCCAGCCTCCTCCGCGACCGGTTTCTTACTTTGCTGGCCAATGGCGGCGACAAGCTCGACTGGTCGGCAATCGGCGGTCTTGCGGCCAAGGACTCCGGTCTGAAATGACCGCTCCACTTGTCGACCACAAGCACGATATCATCGCAACTGTACAAATGATTGGAACTATCTATCGCGACGTCCAATCCAAACCAACGTATGAGCGCTCCAAACCAACACTCTAGGGCCGCCTACGGACGTAGAATGGAGTAAGTCATCACCCACGCTTTACGGTGACATCAGATGGGATAGCCAGAAGGATGTACGCCAAGCCATGTTGACGAACTCTGCCCCCAGCGACATCGATGCACTTGCGATTGCGGCCTTCGCAGGCGATGCTCCACGATTGGAGCAAACGGGCCCACTCTTGGTGGGGGATTGGCGCGCTCCCTTCAACGGCGGAAAGGCACAACATGCCAACCTCGCGGCGTACGCGCAGTTCGGGCGCCGGACCGCCGATATGGCCGGTTGCCGCGTTGAGATATCTTCTGCCAACGTCGCGAGTAGTCGAGCTGCGGTTTCGGATGGGATAATTGCTGAGGTAGTCCAAGCCGCAGGTCGTGGCAAAATCGAGTTTCGGTTTCGTGCACCTATGCACTTGCTGGTCGTCTATGAACAGGGCGCGCGGCGAGACGGTGTTACCCTCATCGAGGGCTTGTCCCCATCCAAACTGCAGGATTTTGGTCGCAAGTTTACCTTCGTGCCCGCCGACCGCGAGTATCTTGAATGGCATGAGCCGCGGACATTTGCGCGTCTCATGTTCGTCTATTTTGATCCTGCCAAGCTGCAAGTTTCGTTCAATTCGGACACGGCAGATATAACGCTTGGGGCGAAGCTTTTCTTTGAGGATGCAACGCTTCTGGGCACAGCCCTCAAACTGATGAGGTCGCTAGAAAACCCAAACCCAGAGAATCATCGGTACCTGGAAGCGTTGGGTACCATCCTGGTTCATGAACTGGTCCGTTTTCACCAAGGGGCACCGAGAGCCGAGCCCCAACTTCGAGGTGGGCTCGCGGCTTGGCAGAAGCGAATAGTAACGGCGTACATCGACGCGCACCTGGGTGAATCGATACCGCTCGCCACTCTCGCCCAGCTTGCCCGGTTGAGCCCCTACTATTTCTGCCGCGCCTTCAAGCTGTCATTTGGATTGCCTCCGCATCGGTATCATACCAACCGTCGAATCGAGCATGCCAAAAGTCTTCTGGCGATGCGCACTCATTCGGTGACGGACATCGGTTTGACTGTCGGATATAGCGAAACCAGCTCGTTCACGGCCGCTTTTCGAAAGGTGGCCGGCCTTACTCCGAGTTCTTATCAGCGGAGTCTCGGATAAGCCGTGGCCGGGCCCCGGATTGGTCGGGGATTGGAACGTTCTATAGCGTATCCCGAGATAGGTTCACCGCCATTGAACTGCCGGTTTGTTTCGGACAAAACTGGCTGGATGTTTCAAGCTCCGTAAGGCGGCGTCTTGGATACCGACGCGCGCGTTCATCATCCGGCTGTGTCAAAATGCATCGGCCAGGCAAAAGGCAGTCTTTGTCGCATTTCCAACATCGAGGGCGGGCGCTTGGATCGCGCGAAGGTCCTCGCGGGGCGCGGGCAAAGCGAGCCCGTTGATTGAAAGGCGGATCTCGAGCCTGACGACTGCAGCGAGGGCCGAAGCCCATATGGTTCACCAGAATACAGCGGGCTGCAAAGGCTGTCGCAATCGGGGGACGTACAGGGCGATAGATTGCAGCGGTTTGGAACGATCCGCCAATGAGCCGACCTTGCAGGCCGATAGGCTAAATTCCAACCTATCAAATACCAAGCACAACGAACTCGGCCGGGATAAATCCTGGCGCGACAACACCCGCCGCTACCGCAGCGGCGGGTGCCAGACCGATGTTGGCGCCTGCTTTTTAGCGATTGTAGGGGCTATCGTAGTGCTTGACGCCCAGAGGCGTGTTGTAGTGGTGAAACGAGTCAATGCCGTCAAACCAGCGCTTCTGAGCGAAGTCGCCGTAAGCGCCGCTGCCGTCATGGTGGCCACCGCGGCCACCGTCATGCGAGGCGGCAAAGGCCCCGGAGAGCGGAACGGTGATGATCATCGCGGCAAGCGCCGCCTTCAAAGTGATAGAACGCATGGTTGCATGTCCTTTTCGATGAGGAAGGCGGCTATTTATCGACCGCTCATTCCGGTTACAGGCTCTCAGGAATGGTCAGACGTCATTTGTGTCTTGCCTTTTCAGTTCCTGGCCTTCATCGAATATCTAGGGTCGATCTGCAGAAATATGTAATAGATCAAGGTATAACTTTGTGTATAAATACGTATGCTCAGTTGCATCCGTAAAACTCGACTTTGCAAGCCGCACACGCGGAAGGCGCGCAGAGAGATCCCGCGCAACTGTTCGAGCCCTGCGGCCGGTGTTCCATTTCGTAGAGAAGCCAAGTGCGCCGCTCGGGCTCGGTCCCGTCAATCCAGACTCGAGAAGCCTTGCCGTTGCTACGTCAATCGTCGCCGGTATTATGGACCTCCTCGCCCGTATTTGGTATCATTGTCGGCGATGCGTTGAGTGCACGGAGTTTGTTGTTAGCATCGATAGTTTTGCAGGATCCCTGCAAAAACCGGATCGGTTTGCGCGCCTTGACCTGCGGCGCACGGATCGCGGACCGACGAAAGTTCCAAGAGACTTTTGCCGTGCTTGCATCTCGTGCTGAGTCTGCGCCTGCATGGTTACTCTATCGGTGTTCGGGCGTTCCGTGATCGTTGCGATCTGCCGGCTCCTGGGAAGGCGGGGGCGTAAAGCTGGTCGCCGAAACGGTGTAAGGCCAGAAGGACGCCGCGTTCCCGGCATCCCGAGCAGTCCCAAAAAAGGCAATCACCGGTGGCGCCGGTTCATCCCTGCGGTTGCAGCACGATCCGTCCGGCCTGTCCATCCGCCACGGATTGATGGCCGCTGCCGCGTTAACCAGCGGGAATGTACCGTCAATGAAGGGCGGCCGGTCAACATCTTCGAAGCCAGGCCGCAGCCCCTCCAGGATGGCGCAGGCAGCGGTCAGGTCCAGCTTCAAGGTATCCACGCCGAAAATCCGGCTCGCATTGTAATAGAAGCCCGCGAGGTCGAATGTCACCTCCCGCTGACCGGCCGCGCTTATCTCGATCAGGCGTCCCTGCGGCGCGAGGCAGGCCAACGATGTGCCAAACATGACGCCCCCACGGCACCGAACACCAAGTCTGCGCCTCCGCCGCCGAGCGCACCACGTACGGCGGCAGCAATGTCCGATGCACCGGCGATGAATGAGTCCGTTGCCCTTGCGATTGCCGAGACCGGGCCGGGGCCGGGGCCGGGCGGTCCACACCAACGATCTTGCTTGCCCCCCTGCGCCGCGCGATTTGGGCCACGGCACTCCCGACGCCACCACCTGCCCCAATGATCGCGAGTGTCTCGCCTCTGCGCAGCGCGCCCGCATCCACCAGGCCGATGCGCTGCAAGGTAGTTCAGGCCGACCGAGGCAGCCTCGTCGAAACTCAATCCTTGCGGTTTGGGCACAGTTGGTGGCAGGAACGATGATGTGCTGAGCATGACTTCCGTCGCGCGTGAATCCGGCATTGCCGCTGCCCCACACTTCCATGCCCATCCACTCATCCGGTCCGACCTCCACGACGCCCGCGAAATCCCGTCCCCGAACGCGCGGCAGGATGGTTTGCGGCATCGCACCGGCCAGGTTCGTCACGTCGCTCGGATTGACCGAAGCGGCTTCGACCCGAACCAGTGCCTCGCCATCACCGGGGTCAGGAATGTCTGGGACCACCAGCACATCGGGTGCGCCGAAAGGGGAAAATGTGATTGCTTTCAGGCCGGTCATCTTGTTCTAGATGTCCACGCCTTTCTCTGGCTCGGGAGAGATCGCATAGGCCTTCGCCACCGGGATACTTTTTCTGATCATTGCGTCGCAAAAATCCGCCAACAAGCTCGGCAGCTGATTCTCGCTGCCTCGGGTCGAACCTCGCGCCGATGAAAGCGAACTATCCGTTGCCGAACGGCACAGCGATGAATGTCTGCTGTTGGCCGCGCTCAATCAGCAACAGGACCGACTTCTTGCCGGATTTTGTCGCGGCACTGATGGCCTGACTTGTCTCTTTTGCCGTTTTCACCGGCATGTGATTGACCGCGACGATGACGTCGCCCAATGCAATGCCGGTGGTGGCTGCCGGCTGGTCAGGATCAATCCCCTCCACCACGGCACCTCGCACGCGTGACGACATATTCAAGGCTCGGCGAACTGCTTGATCGACATCACCAAGCGCCAGACCGAGTATTGGAAAACTGGAATGCACTGGCTGCGAAGAGTTGCTTGCGACCACCGGCTTGGCACTGTCATCGTTGCCGCCAATGACCACCGACAACGCAACTGTCTTCCCAGCGCGCCAAACCGACAGCGCCTCCTTCTTTCCGGGCACGAGATCCGCCACAGCTCGAGACAAGGTCTTTGGCTCTTTGATGGTTTGCCCGGCAAATCCAGTGATGACGTCGCCGGTCTGGATGCCTGCATGAGCGGCAGGCGATCCATCGCCGACATCGGCGACCAATGCGCCTTCAGGTGCCGGCAGGCCGAGGGCGTTAGCGAGTTCCGGTGTGACAGATTGCATTTCGATACCGATCAGCCCATGTTCGATCGAACCGTTCTTCACCAGCTTGGCGACGATCTGTTCGGCCTCATGGGAAGGGATCGCAAATCCCACGCCAACGCTGCCGCCATTGGGCGAATAAATCGCGGTGTTGATGCCCACGACATTGCCGTTGGTGTCGACAAGCGGCCCGCCCGAATTGCCGTGATTGATCGCTGCATCGATCTGAAGGAAATCGTCGTACGGACCACTGTTAAGGTCACGCCCGCGGGCGGAAACGATTCCCGCAGTGACCGTTGTACCGATGCCGAACGGATTGCCGATCGCCAGAATCGGATCGCCCGCCCTCAGCCTGTCGGAATCGCCCCAGGCAAGAGTCGGAAGCGACTTCCCAGCCTTTACTTTCAAGACCGCGAGGTCCGACGTTGCATCTCGGCCGACAAGGGTTGCCGGGAGTTCGGTTCCATCGTCGAGCGTCACTTTGATATCCGAAGCTCCGTCGATGACATGGTTGTTGGTGACGATGGTGCCATCTGAACTGATAATGAAGCCGGAGCCGAGGGCCTCTGCCAGTTGCGTCCCTCCTTGCGGCGGCGACTTAGGCGCAGGAACTCCCCGATTGTCGAAGAATTGAGGCAATTGCTCATCGGACGACGAGGCGCCGTCAGAGGGCTGGGTTTGGCCATCGGGCGCCGGGGAAGCTTTCATGATGGAGGTGATGGTTACAACCGCCGGCTTGTCGGCCGCAACGATCGGAGCATAGGAGGGGGATGAAACCCGAATGGCGGTGGCCACTTGGGAGGAGCCCGTTTCCGAAGCGGCGAAGCTCGCTTTCAGAGCGACCCCAACGGCGAACGGCGCCACGAGCACCGCGAAGACAAGCAACTCGGCGCGGCGCCTGCGAAGAATGCGGGAAATTGACATGGTCGCGATCCGTGCAAGGCCTTGATCCAGGCGCCGTGGCGTGTTCTTCGTGCGGAACCGTCTATCCGGCGTATGGCCGATCGGGCGCGCTGGGCCTCGCTGCTAAGCTTCCGATCAAGCCGATTTACTTAAGCTATTTCTGGTTATTTGTGGATTGTATCTTTCTCCTGGAATATTACATAGGTTAACTCGCGGACCGATGCAGCGTTTTCAAGAAAATTTGATCGTCGATTGTGGAAGTGCCTCATCGCTGGAGGCCGTTACCGCACAGGGTTTCAGTCAACTCTAGCCACATCAGCTGCTTGATCTGGAATCAAGAGCACGTGGTAGGTCATGTCCTCGCACTTGAGCAGGTAGACGGTCTGATTGGGGGTGGACTCAGCATCAATGCGCTCCGCAGAGCTTGGATTTTTGCAAGTGAAGCCCTGGCTTCGCACCTGGTCGGCCACGATGGTCGCCACGGTGCCCTTGGCTGTGGCGGTCGCCAAAGTAGCGGCGAGACAGATCGATATGATAACTCCGGCGCTAGCGGATGGAATCCGCAACAATTCCAGATTGCACTTCATTTGCAGTCTCCATGTTAGTTTCCGCCGCAAATTGCGACGGCAGACAAACCGCGGTTCGATCTTGGAACCCCGGTTGCAGACGGCCACATCGTGACCGGCTTTCGACAGGTTCGCTGCCATCGCCGCGCCAACCCCCCATTCCGACGTCATTCGCTTACTCCGCCGCCGACTTCCGTCATCACGGTCGGCCGCAAAATACCGGCGGATTTGTAGGAAGGCTTTGTCTCCTTTGCGGCGGCTGGTCCGTCTTTGCGGTTATCCGACTAGTGTCGCGGAGCTGCCCGCCCAGAGCCTGATCCACGTCCGATGAAATCGGGATGGAGTTCTATCTCAGGGTTTGAGCATGATCTTTGCCGAAAACCGGATTCCACGTTTCGGGATCATGCTCTCGTTCAAAGTGCTGCCGTTGACTGGCTGGCGAGCGTGGCTTCGGTCAGCGTATCCGTGCAGTGATGTGGTTGGTCAGCGCCGCATAGTCATCATCGAAGTGATGCCCGCCGTCCATCTCGACGACATCGGCGCCGCTGCCGGCGAGTTTGGCGCAGACGCTTTCGTCGTCGTCCGTACCGTAAACGCATTGAAGGATCGACGCGGGAATTTTCGCAACGTCGGGAAGCGTCGGATGCGAAGTGTCTCCGTCCATGCCGAGCCAGCCGCTGACGTCGAACTCGAACTCCGCCGAAGAGCTCAGTGCCAGCAAGGAAATCAGGGAGACGCGATTCTTTTCTGCCGGAGGCAGTTGGTTATAAGCGGCAGGGAGCGCGTCAGCGCCGAACGAATAACCGATCAAGGCCACACGCCGGACCTTCCAGGTCTTGGTGAAGTGTTCGATGATTCTGGCCAGGTCCGCGGCGATCGTCTCGGGCGGCTTGCGCGTCCAGAAATAGCGCAACGAATCGATCCCGACGGTTGGCACGCCCGCTTGCGAAAGCGCTACTCCCACTTCGCTATCAATGTCGCGCCAGCCTCCATCACCCGACAACACGATCGCCATGGTGTCGTGACTGGCCGCTGCAGGAAGCACGGTCAGCGGCAGATCTGCCAATGCATCGCCGGCCGGAGCAGTCGATTGCGCGAGAGCGTGTTCGACTGCAGCGGTCAACGCCATCGTCTCCCCATCTGCTGTAACATGATCGATCGGAAATCCTTGGGCGATTAAGTCGGAGACGTGGGCCTGTCCCGCCGGATCTGCTTTCGGCGTTTGGACGACGGTGATCGGTGCGGGCAGCGCGCCTTCCTGCAGGCCGTAGATCCAGCCCCTCCCGTTCGCGGCCTGGAGGTGAGGAGCGTCGCTACAGAGCTCCTGCGGAAGCGGCAAATCCGCCTTTGGATCGACAGCGACTGCACGCCCGATTGTGGCGTCCGGCGACTGCCCCATGATTGCCATCACCATCGAACCGCCGGCACCGGTCCCCGCGATGATGGGATTGAGATAGGTCTGGACTCCGGCAGAGCGCTGGGTCAACTGACTTAGCTCTTCGATATCGGAGACGAAGTAGACGCAATCAGACTCCGATTGCACTTTGGCGAAGCTTTTGCGCAGATCGATGCCGACCACCAGCGCGCCGGCTGCCGCGAGCTCGCGAGCGATCTGCGCATCACCCCCGGTGTACCCGTCTACGTTTGAGAAGAGGAACACTATGCCTTTGGCGGCCTGTTGCGGCTTCACGACGTCGGCTATCGCCAGGGTATCTGTATCGGGCAGCGGCTCGGGGCGCATCCAGTACACGGCGAAGGCGGTCGCGCCGATGATCGCTGCCAAGCCGAGGCGAAACCACAGGGGCTTCACTTGGAAATCACTCCGCGAAGTCCGCCACCGATCAGGACCGTGACGTCGGCGATCGCGAGCAATGGACTCAAGCCGCTGGCCACCGCCATGTAGCGGGCCGTCCAGATCGGATCGAATTTGTTCTTGAAGGCACGCAGACCCCGAAAATTATAGAATGTTTCTCCGTGGTCGTAGGCGGCCCTTCCGACGCGATGCCAGATCGGTGCGGCCGGATTCCCGGAGAGTCCGGCAAGGGGCGCCATACCCAGTGAAAACCATTTGTAGCCCTCTTGCTTGAAATGCATGAGCAGGCGCGCCAACAGGACTTCCATGCTGCCGTTCGGCGCGTCCGGATCGAAGCGCATGAGATCTATCGTCGCTTCCTGCTTTTCAGCCGTCGTCATGACATTGGCGAAGGCAAGGATGCGGCCCTGCCGCTTCAAAACGGCAACCGGCTGAGTGGCGATGTATCCGCGCTCGAATGCGCCCAGTGAAAACGCCTTCTCACGCACCGCGTGCTCGGCGAGCCAAGCTGCGGAAACGCGCTCAAGCTCGTCCATCACCTCGCCGACGCGGTCGACGGGCAAGAGTTCGAACACGATACCGTCACGTTCGGCCTTGTTGAGCGCCGTCCGGATCGAGGCGCGCCGGGAACCCTTGAGATCGAAGGACTCCAGCCCGACGCGCGCCTCTTCTCCGAGCTTGAAGGCTGAGAGGCCGGCATCGGCGTACGTGGAAAGGCTCTCCCCGGCCACTTCGTAGAAAACGGCGCGCCCTCCATGCCGCCTCGCTAGCTCGACGAAACGCCAGATCAATTCCGAATGAGCTGCTGGATTGCCGATTGGACCGTACAAGGCAACCCAGGAACGCCCTCGTTTGCGGTACATCAGGAAGGCGTCATCATTGCCCGAAAAAAGGAGGCTTTTGTCGCTGGTCCGCACGAGATTGGCATCCGCCAGCGGCTGATTGTCGATGATCGAGATGGCCGAACGTAGCTCGTCCAGAGTCGGTCGAGGGCTTCGGCCTGCCGGCGAGCGCGTCAGCAGCCAGACGGCTGCGCACCCGGCGGTCAGGCCGACGCCAAGCACAGCCCGGAGGCTTCGAGGTGCGGTTGCGGTGAATTCGAACTGCCACCATAGCTCATGCGAATAGGCGACGTCCTTGTACACGAAGAACAATATCGCCAAGGCCAGCGCGAGGATGGTGCCGACACAAAGCCACCATCCGGGAGACAGTCGATCCTCGATGAGCGAGGCAGGCCGGCTGAAGATGTTGCGAGTCAACAAGAGTGTTACGAGAAGGATGGCAAGTAGTACCGCCTCGCCGACCTCAAAGCCCTTGATGAAGGCGAGCACGATCGAGCTCGCCGCAAGCACGACTGTCAGCCACCACGCGCCGTCGAGCCGATGCACCAGTCCGCGGCCGGCAAGAACCATGAGGAGGCCGAGAATGCTGGCAATGAAGTGGCCTGCCTCGACGACCGGAAGCGGAAATGCGGATTGCAGCCAATCCAGCTTCTGGCCGGAGACGGGTGTGACGCCCGAGAAGACGAGCATCGCTCCGAGCATCACGGCAAAGGCCGAAAGAACGAGCGGCACCAGTGCCACCGTCCCCCGGGCGAGAGCCGAATTTGCCACTGCTGCGCGCCTGACCTCCGTGACCGTGAGGACGATCACCGCCAACGCCAGCGGCATCACATAGTAGATCACGCGGTAGAGAACCAACGCACCGACCAGCCCATCGAGCGGCACCGTAGTGCCGAGCGTGCCGAGGATGACCGCTTCGAAAACACCGGCGCCGCCAGGCACATGGCTCAGTATGCCGAGCCCGATTGCCACGGAGTAAATGGCGAGCGTCGAGGGGAAGTCGATCGCATCTGCAGGGAGCAATATCCACAAGACAAACGCCGAGGTAATCAGATCCGACACTGTCGCGGCGAGTTGAAAAGCCAGCGCTCTCGGACCGGGAAGAGCAACCCTGCGGGCGAAAACCGTCACCTGGCGCGGACCGATGGTCGCTATGACAAATACCGCGCCGACGAGAGCCAGAATAGCGATAGCGGTCATTCGCAATGCAATCGCCGGCAGGCCGACAAGCGCAGCAAGCTTTACATCCGCCATCAAAAGGCCAAGCCCGGTCACGAAGAGAAGGCCGAAACCAAATGTCGTGGTGACATAACCGATAATGCGCGCAACATCCTCCGGGGACATGCCAAGAGGCGAATAGAAGCGGTAACGGATCGTTCCGCCGGTCAAAGGTCCGAAACCGGCGACGTTACCCACGGCATATGCGCAAAAGCTGGTCAGGGCTACATAGCTGAACGGCACCTTGTGCGCCACCAGGGCGAGCGCTTGTCGGTCATAGATCGAGAGGGCAGCAAAGCTGAGTGCGGTGAAAAGCAATGCGAGGCCGATATTCAGCCATGACGTTTCCTGAATCGCAATGACGAGGTCGTCGTAATTGACGTCGGCCAGAATGCGATTGAGTGCCAGCACCGAAAGTACCACCACGGCAACCACAGCCAGGGCGAGGAAACGCGGACGATTGCGCCTCCAGAAACCGCCCTCGTCGGCTTCGCTAACACCTTCCTCGGCGCTTCCCACGTCGACCCCGATCGAAAGAAGTTCTTTTAGCTCGGCATCCGCCGCCCGGAGCGACGCGGGCTTGTCCGGTTCTGTCGGGGCCAAGAATGCCTCTTGAGCGTTCATCGAGCGGAGCATGCGATATCCTGTAGAAGCGCACATCCGTTGGATGCGCCACGGCTGAACGCGACGAACATTCCAGCTTTCGAGCGCGTCCGGCTGTGGGGCGTCGCGTCAGGAGGGCCTTTCAACAGGTTCACTTCCCTACCGAGGCCAATGCGTCTTAGTCCGGTGAATCCGAGTCTCATTTCCTTCCCTCGCTTCCCGGCATGCAGGGACCAGGAACGGCAGGCTTAGTGCGCATGCCGCCGATGCTGGTCGCCATGCCTGTGATGACACCGCGACGCGGGCCGCCGGTACCCTTCAACCACAGGCTTTGGAGGTCCCATACTGATGGTGGCCCCGAGCGACGCGCCAACTTGTCCAAGAGTGCGCTCAAAAAGTCGACCGATCAGGCCCATCATCAAGGGACATTTGGTGCTTATAAATGCCGGTTTGTCGAAAGGCTTTGTCTCGGTTGCGGCGGCTGGTTTTTTCTTGCGATTATCAGCAGGGATTCGAATATGATCGGCGGTCGACCGAGCGCGGGATGCATGGAGCAGGATTCTGTTTGTGCGCCGATGCCCTACTCCCGCTCCGATTTGCGGTCGCCATGGCCAATCACGAAAATGTGCGGCAACCGGAATTTGGTGCGGATTGTTCGCCCGCGGAGCGTCAGCTCGTCGCACCAACAAGGTCCACGATATGGGACCTTGACCTTCGCCAAAGAGCTAGAAAGCGCTCAGAGTCGAAAGTCTCCGTGCGCAGGTGGATCGTAAGGGAAAGCTTCCGGCAGAATAATGTCTCATTGGACGATGACGACAATCATTTCCTCGCCGCCAGCGCCCTCGCCATCAGTGTCGGTCGGGTCACGGGCAGACCTCGTGATGCGATTGCAAGGCAAACTGAAACGTGGCGCCCGGCCCCTCATTGAGCGAGGCCCAGATCGTTCCGCCGTGGCTCTCGACTATAGATCGGCAGATCGACAGCCCCATGCCCATGCCGCTGGGCTTGGTCGTGAAGAAGGGGTCGAAGAGCTGTCTCACATTCCCCGGATCGATGCCAACGCCGGCGTCTTCGACGGCAACAAGCACGTTGCCGGCGTCGTCCAGTTGCGATCGGATCACCAGCACGCGCGACCAGTCAGTGACGGGCGCCATTCCATGCCGTTGACGATCAGATTGATGATCACCTGCTGCAGTTGTACGCGGTCGCCGAGCACGGCGGGCAGCGCCGGCGCCAGTTCCAGGCGCAGCGACACCCGGCGGCTGAGCATCTCCTGACGAACCAGCCGGATCACCTCGTTGATCGCCTCGTTGATGTCCAGTCCCACCATCTGGGTCTCGGTCCTCTTGGAAAGCGCGCGAAGTCGCTGGATGATCTCGCCTCCTCGCCTGCCATTGCTGATCATCTCATGAAGGGCCTCACGCACCTCGGCCAGATCGGGCATCTCGCGGTCGAGCCACTGCAGGCCGACCTCGCCATTGATCACGATGGCGGCGAGCGGCTGGTTGACTTCATGGGCGATCGAGGCGGTCAGTTCGCCCAGCGTCGTCACGCGCGTGACATGCGCGAGATCCGCCTGAACCCGCTGAAGCATTTCCTGGGCGCGAACCCGTTCCGATATGTCGATGAGCCCGACTAGGTTTATGCCAGCCTCATTGCTCGTATCGGAGCGGGCGATGGTGATAAGGACGTCAACAGCGCGCCCATCCAGGGTCGTGAACCTTCCTTCTTCCTGAAACGTCAGTTCGCCCCGAAACCGACTCTCCAATGACCGTCGGAATGTGGCCGGGCTCTCCTCCCAGTAAAAAGAAGCGCTCGACCCGATCAACTGACTGGTATCGCGGGCACCCAACATCTGCACTGCGCGTTGGTTGGCATCCTCGACAGTGCCGGCCTCCAGGACGCGACGCAGGAAGTCCGGATTCTGGTCCAGGTAGGCAATCACGTCCTCTACGCCCTGGTCACGCAAGCCTTTGAGCAGTTCTAGCCGGGCGCGCACGTTGACCTGCAATAAGGCCACCGGCATGTGGTGGAAGAGACGCCGGTAGCGCTGCTCGCTTCGCTCCAGTGCCTCATAGGCCTGCTTGGTTGAAGTGACGTTCGTCACCGCGCCGACAAACTCGACATTGCCCGATGCGTCCTTCACTGCGTGAGCCACGGCTTGGACATGCCTCACCGAGCCATCCGGCATCAGCAAACGATATTCATGAGAGAAATCCTTCCCGTCTCTGGCCGCACGATCGATAGTCTGTTGCACGGCGGCTCGATCGTCTGGATGGGTACGTTGAACGATCGTGTTGACGGTGACAGAAGGAGCCTTGTCATGGTCAAAGATCCGGAAGGTCTCCTCCGACCAGATGATCTCGCCGGTAGCGACGTTCCAGCCGAAGCTGCCGGTGCGGCTCAATCTCTGCGCCTCGGCCAGATAGGCTTCGCTGCGTCGCAGTTCCTCCTCCGCTCGCTTGCGGTCGGTGTTTTCCCGCTGCACCTCAGAATAGAGGCGGGCATTTTCCAGCGAAATCGCCGCCTGAGAGGCCAGCAACTCCAGCACCGCCACCCGGCTCGAGGTGAAGGCGTACGGCGTCAGATTGTTCTCGAGATAGAGTGCCCCCACGAGCTTCGTCTGTTTGACGACGGGCAGGCACAGGACGGATCTGGGGTGATTTTGCCGGACATACTCGTCATTCGAGTACAAGTTGCCGACCGAGGCGTCATCAAGCACCACGCTCTCCCGCGTCCGCATCACGTAGTGAAGCGCGGATTGCGGGAGTGCCGACGGGTTTACGGCCATCTCTCGAACAGAGACCTCGATTCTGCCGTTGCTGGTGGTAGCCTCAGCCATGATCCGCGGCTCGCCGCCTCTCAAAAGGATGAGCAGACCACGCTCGGCGCCCGCATGCTCTATCGCGATGCCCATGAGGGTCTCAATGAGCTTATCGAGTTCGATCTCTCCGGATACCGCCTGCGATGCCTTGAGCACCGTTGCGACGTCCAACTGGCCGGCCGGTGAGCCGATCGTCGCCGTCGGAGCAGATGGCGCCGCTTTCTCCCGGAGCTTCGGATAGAGCTCGTCAAGTTGCCGCACCTTGCCGTCGGCTCCCCAGCGGAGGCAGCAGTCCCGGGCGTTCCGGAGATAGGCGTCAGAGATGATCTCAAAGCCGCGCGCTGCGTAGAACCGCGCCGCATGCTCGTTGGCCAGGGCCTCGTTCTGGGTAAAGCGGTTCTCGCCCGCCAGCCGGATCGCTTCTTCGTAGAGGCGCTCGGCGTCAAGTGCGTAGCCCTCAAGCCGCGCGATCTCGGCCGCAAGCAGCGCCTTGCGGTCTCCGAAATTCGCCGGGCAGTGCTGTGCCCAGATTTCCAGTTGCCTATAGTGCGCCGCCAGGGCTTCGATATGTGGAGCGCGCTCTTCCGCCGGCGCCATGCTCGAGATCGCTGCTCGCGCCAACCCGGCATAGAAATGATACTCTACGTGCTCGAAGAACCAACGCGACGACCAGAGAAGCTCTTGCGCCTTGGCGGCTGCTCCGAGGGCGGACGAATAGTCGTTCGCCCAGACACGCGCCTGCAACTTGCGGACCCAATAGAAGAAGGCGGGAAGGGTCAGATTTGGGTTTGCCTCAAGGTGCTGCTCGAACTGCGCCTGATCAAACTCCGCATCATTGAATGAGCTGAATTCGTTGGTCAGGCCCCGCAGCATCCGGATCAGACGCAACTGGCCCGTAATCATGTCCACAACAATACCGAACCGTAGCTTCCGCGCAAAATCGAGGCCATTCGTAGCCTCCCGCTCCGCTTCACTCAGGGATTCGCCGGAAGCGAGGGAAATCGTGACCAGATTGTTCCAGCAGTGCCCTGCATAGATCAGGTCGCCGACCTTGTTCGCCGCCTGGAAGGCACTCTCGACGAATCTACGGCTGGATCGGACGTCCCGCATCCAGGCATTGACGTTGCCAAAGTTCAGGTAAACGCGAGCTGCGAAAGCGTCCAGCCCGCGTTTTTCAACCAGATCGACGCTGAGCTGGCCAAAGCGGAACGCCGAGGGATAATCGCCGAAATGCGGTCCCAGAATCAGGCCGAGCCAGACATAGCCGCAGCACGACGCGTTGGCGTTGCCCTGCTCCAGGCTGAGGTTCACCATGCGGGTGGTCATCAGGCAGGCGAGGTTTTCATCGCTCATGAAGGCAGGCGGCATGAGCTTGGTGAAAACGTCCATGGTTGCGCGCGTTTCAGGGTCGCACATGAGGGGCAGGTCGATGAGGTCCTCGATCGCGCGGCTTCCCAGCCGCCGCCAAATCCGCTCGTATTCCTGCCGTACTTCCTCGTCGTTCGGATGTGGCGACCACTCGATCCCGACGCGCCGCAAGTACTCGAGACACACGTCGACCGCGCGGTCGGGCCGAACGAGCAAGAAGTAAAGATCCATGCGCAAACACGTAACCGCAGCTTCGTCCACGAGATTTACGGTGCGGCGCGAGAGCGCCGACAACCGCGCTTCCGCCGCCGCAAGATCGCCGATCAGAAACTCGCATTCGGCGCGACGCAGCTCGAGCGCGAAGGCGAGGTCATAGCGCCGCTCCCAGCAGTCCTCCGTCACCAGCGCAGCTCCGGCGATGAAATACTTGAGCGCCGAGGCATAGGCGCTCGCGTTCTGGGCACGCTTGCCCGCCATGAGGTTGAGCTCGGCGACCCGGTCGCGCTCTGCCTGTGCCGCTATCATCTCCGCGCCACGATTGAGATGGTTCACCACGTCGAAGATGACATCCTCGATCGCGTCCGGCGCGATCCGCGATGCCAGAGATCGGCCAATCCTGAGATGCGTGTCAGCCCGTTCACTTTCGGGAATAAGCGTGTAAGCCGCCTCCTGGACCCGGTCGTGGAGGAACGCATACCCGTCACCCAGGCGAAAGACGAGACCGGCCCGAACCGCTTCCCACAGTCCCTCGTGGACTTTCTGCACGGATTCGCCGTGCACCAAGGCCAAGGTCGCGATCTCGGCTACGTTGCCCAGACAAGCGAGTTGTCCCAAAGCTTCCCGTGTCGCAGGTGGTAGCCGGCCTATCTTCTCTGCCATCAGTTCGGCTACGTTATCGGTGAAACCTTTGGCGCGGATGCGGGGCATATCCCAATTCCAAGCTCCGGCCCCATGGTCAAATGTGAGCAGCCCCTCTTCGGCCAGCGCGGTGAAGAACTGAACCGCGAAGAACGGATTTCCGTCGGTCTTCTCCTGCACCAGCTGCGCGAGCGGCTGGACGATTTCCCGCTCGCAGTGAAGCGAGTCGGCGATCAACCGCCCGATATCGTCAGGCATGAGCGGACTGAGCGCGATCTTGCGCACCATCGCGCCGCTCTTCCCAACCATTTCCAGGGTTGGCATCAGCGGATGCGACGGACCGACTTCGTTGTCACGATAGGCGCCGATCAGCAGCAGGTGCCGCACTTCCGAGTGCGTGATCAGATGATCGAGGAGGCTTAGCGTCGCTGCATCCAGCCATTGCAGATCATCGAGGAACAGTGCGAGCGGATGTTCCGGCCGAGCGAAGACACCGAGGAGCCGGCGAAACACCAGCTGGAAGCGCGTCTGCCGGTCTTGCGGCGGGAGGTCGGGAACCGGCGGCTGCTCGCCGATGATGAGAGCAAGCTCCGGGATCAGGTTGATCATGAGCTGGCCATTCGGGCCAAGCGCGTCCAGCATTGCATTCCGCCAGCGGCTCAGCTCCGCGTCGTCTGTGCTTAGCAATTGACGCACGAGGCTCTGGAAGGCCTGTGCCAGTGTCGCATACGGAATGTCGCGCTTGTATTGGTCGAACTTGCCCGCGGCGAACAGGCCACGCGGCAGGACCAGCACCTTGTGCAGCTCGTTGATGATCGACGACTTGCCGATGCCGGCATAGCCCGACACCAGCACGAACTCGGTTTTGCCTTGGGTTACCACTCGATCGAAGGCCGCAAGGAGGGTGTTGATCTCGGCCTCGCGTCCGTACAGTTTTTCCGGGATCACCAGCCTGTCCGGCACGTCGTGCGCGGCGAGCGAGAACGGCTCGATGCGGCTATGGGCCTGCCATTCCGCCAGGCAATGCCGGAGATCGGCCTCGACGCCCGCGGCGGTCTGGTAGCGATCCTCGGCGGTCTTGGTGAGGAGCTTCATGACGATCGCCGCGAGTGGCCTCGGGATGCCCGCGACCCGCTCTTCGGGCGGCACCGGTTGCCGGGCGATGTGGCAATGCACCCACTCCATCGGATCGGCTGCGGTGAACGGCAATGTCCCGGTGAGCATCTCGTAGAAGGTGATACCGAGTGAATAAAGATCGCTGCGGGCATCGATCGAGCGGTTCATCCGGCCGGTCTGTTCCGGGGCCATGTAGGCCAGCGTGCCGGCAATGATTTCCGGCGGCGCGGGTGCCTGGCGCTCGCGCGGCAGACGCGAGGCGATGCCGAAGCCGGTGAGCCAGACGCCGTCACTTGCGACGTCCACCAGGATGTTGGCCGGCTTGAGGTTCTTGTGGATCAGCCCGCGTATGTGCACCTGGCCGATTGCAGCCGCGAGCGGGATTGCGATGCGCAGAAACTGCGTCATGTCCATCGGCTGGCCGAGCAGTTGATCGAGCGGCTCGCCGCCGGGATCCTCGAGCACCAGCGCCATGCGGCCGTCGTGGCGAGACAAGTCCACCGGCCGGACAGCCCAATCGGCGTTCAGTTCGGACTTGAGGTCATGTTCATGTTCGAGCCGCTTGACAGACTCTCGCGCCGGATGTTCCCCGATGGGCGCGACCAGCAGGATCGGGTCCAAGCCGTCTCCCGAGCCGCGGTAGAGTGTGAACTCGCCCTTCCGCAACGCCGAGAATACATAGCCAGAAAGCTCCGTCACCAGGGCCTCCTCTCAGCCCCGTTGTGAGGGCCTTCCCTGACTAGTTTTATGATTGACCTCATTGCCGATGGCGGCAGGCTGGCATGAGCGCACGCACAGTTCCTCTCGTTCTTCAAACCTTATGCGATCTTCCGGTCGGAGTCAGCGGCTTTCCAGCGGCCAGGTGAACCAGCGTAGCCGCGACCCCGGCGCCATATTGGAAATCGGCCTTTGCGCAGTTCGCGATCTGACGCTCCTGGATTTGCACCGCCGTTCCGCCGACGACGCGAACTGTATTGTCGAACAGCGTCTGCCGTTGGTCCGGGCTCATCTTGCGAACAAGTCGCTAGGCTGCCTATCGTGATCGTCGTCAACGCACGATCCCAGTGCGCCGGTCCAGATGGTTTTGATATGGAGCGGGAGATGCCAGGGCCGCGTAGGAAGCGCGGGCCACGTCGGCGCCATCGACTTCGAAACGCTCGCTCGCGCTGCGGTAATGAAGGTGAGCCCGTCTCATGGAACATCGCGGCCCCCTAGAAAGCTCAGGATCGAGGTCAATCCGCAGCACTTCTCGGCAAGAACGCTGAAACAATAGATGCGCCGGGAATAATGAAATAGCGACGGCAAGTCGGTGTCGCGCACCAAAATAATGACTTCGCGGGCGATCTTACTGTCGTGCACAGTGGCGCCGGGAACGGACGAGTTCAAGACTTGCTTACTCCTCTCTCGCCGGAACCGGAACTGAACTCCTCGTTACAGACATCCAGATTGTATTCATCGAGCAAGGCGCCGCTTATCGAAAATTGCTCCTTCTGTGCTCCTCTTGCGGTTCTATGCGCCAGCACATGAGAATTGCCTGTTCTTGGCAAGCGTCAAGAAAGCATACGAAGCTGATGAACTGAGGCGACGCGCGGGGCGCCCTGGCGGGATTTTGCCAGTCCAGATCATCACGAAGTTCCCCAAACTCGAACCGAGATCGGCGTCGACCGGATGCAGGCCGAGGGAGGTAAACGCCCGGTCGTGGGCGTCGAACACCACCTGCTGCGTCTCACGCGGATCGGCTCTGACGAACATCATGCGGCTGCAGAAGAGCCGGACGTCGGCGACAGCTGCCGTCGCTTTCGCTTCCGGACACCCATGCCTTCCGGCAGAATCGCTGATCTCGCTCATACCAAGGTTTGAGTTTCCCAGACTGAACAGATAACCGAGTAAACCCTGGTTGAATGGAAGGCACCCGGCACCTGCAGTAGTCTGCAAATCTGTAGCTGCGAACAAGTAAACCTTGGCACGAAGGTTGAAATTGACTGCAAGGCTGGCCGAAAGGTCGACCTTCGTCCAAATTCGGAGGTCCCGATGTCCAACCAGGTTCAGGTTAAATCACGTTTTGAGTTGACGCATATCAAAGTTGCGGGCGCAGCACTCATGCTGGTCGTCATGTCCACCATACCGGTGACGGCGGAAGCGCCGGCGGCCACCGCCAGCGGGTCGCCTCCTTGCGCCCCGCGGCCAGAACTCCTGAAGCAACTCTCCGATCGATTCAAGGAAGCGCCCGTTGCCCTCGGCCTGGCCAAGAACGGCTCGGTCATTGAAGTGCTGACCAGCGACGACGGCGAGACCTGGACGATCATGGTCAGCCAGCCAAACGGCTCAAGCTGCCTCGTCGCGGTCGGCGAAGGCTGGGAAGAATTGAAGCGTGTCGGCGCCAAGGGCGAGCGCGGCGCCTGATCGCCTGCATCGCCTGTGTGTCGCAAAAGAAGGAACGTTAAGATGGTTGATACCTATTCCCGCGAAAGCGCACCGCGGCAGAAGCCTTGGCCCGGTGTGATTGCTCAGAAGTTATGGCCACAGCAGGCAGCTGAGCTGGGATCGCACGCCATTGCCCGCAGGCTGCCGGGAATACACTCCGACCACGGCGCTCCAAAGGCGTTCCTGTCGCGGTTCATCGTTCTTCAGACGATCGGCGCCGCCGGAATCGTCGGGCTGTGGGTCGTCGGCATTGCCGGCAAACCCTTTGCCGGCAACAACGCGTTTCTGTGCTGGTTGATCGCAGCCATCGGCGCCCTGGGCATTTTGTGCGTCTTCTTCCGGCGCTGGCGCGATGTCGATTGGCTGGCGACCCATGTGGTGCGGATCGGGCTGCTCGGAACCGTGGTTGGGCTCATCGTCGCCTTCTCGGCGGCGCGCGCCGGCGGCTCGGCCGACCCCAATGCAATCCGGCCGATGATCGCGTCGGTCATCGACGGCATGTATGTCGCGCTCTATGCGACGCTGCTGGGCATAGCCACGAACCTGTGGCTCAAGATCAATCTTCGTCTGCTGGGGAACTTCGATGGATGAGGAAACTCTCACTGTCTGGCTCGACACCGCTCTCTTGATGCTCGGCGGCTTCGTCCTCATGACTGTGCTCATGATGACGGTGATGAACCCGCCAGCCAAGGCAAGCGAGACCGATGGCGTCACGGCGCCGGGAAACGTAACCGTCGAGACACAATGGCCCGACAAGCTCGACGCCGATGTCGATCTATGGGTCCAGGCGCCCGGCGATGTGCCGGTCGGCTACTCCAACAAGAGCGGCAAGGTGTTCGATCTGCTGCGCGACGACCTCGGCATGGCGCAGGACATGACCGAGTCCAACCACGAAGTGGCCTATTCCAGGGGCGCACCCGCGGGCGAATACATCGTCAATGTTCACATGTATCGCGGCGTCAATGTCACATATCCCGTCCCGGTGAAGATAAGCGTCAATGTAAAGCGCGACGCCAAGTCGTCAGCGCCGGTGGCCACGACGACGGTCCAGCTACGCAAGCCCAACCAGGAGCTTACCGCCTTGAGATTCCGGCTCGATTCCACTGGCCAACTGGTGCCGGGCAGCATCAACAGCATCTTCAAACCCCTGCGCGTGGCGGCCTCCCAATGATGATCGCTCCCGTCATATTCGCCCTGCTGCTTGGCGCGTTCATCTTCGTCATCCTGCCGCATGCAGGCATTGCCCGCCGCACCCTCTCGGTCGGCATCTTCCTGGCGCTGATCACCGTCGTCTATGTCGGCGCCAGCGAGCTTCTTGGCCGTCCCAAGCCGCTGACGCTCGAGTGGCGTGACACGGCAAAAGCCCAGGTGGTGGGCGCCGTCCCGGTTGAGAACGAAGCCATCTACGTATGGCTCACCACGCCCGGCTCGACGGAACCGCGTGCCTATGTGCTGCCATGGAGCCAGCAAGCCGCGCAACAATTGCAAGATGCGATGGGCAAGGCGGAAGCCGACGGCACCGGGGTAGAGATGAAGATGCAGACCGCCGAAGCCGGTCTCGATACACGCGAGCCGATGTTCTACGCACGGCCGCAACCGGCCCTGCCGGCAAAGGACTACCAAAGCGGCGTTCGCCCCCTCGTCTATACACAGCCGGGGTCGTAGCCGAGTTTTCGCTTCGTGTTCCCCTCCTGCAGCTTGGGAGGATGGCGCCGTGGCTCATTTCTGTGCGTCCAAAAACGCCGCGACGGTGCGCCCAGTAGGGCGCCCTGCTGCATACAACAAGGCATGAAGGACAAACCTTTTGATGATTACAATTTGCCGTGGCGCATTCCTAGCTGTGTTGTGGGCCGAGAACCGCCGGCGATGAACCGCTCATCGCGACGCGACGGGACCGGACGGCTCGCAGACGGAACGCGAGGTGAAGCAATCGCCCGCCTTCCCAGTAAGAAAAGGAGGCGCAATCATGCGCTCTTTCAGGACGCTCAAGGCAGCAACACTCACCGCCCTTCTCATCGCTGTTCCGTTCGCCAGTGCCTATGCCAACGAGACACCGACCTCGATTGTCGATCAGGCGCAGGGTTTGGACCAAGGCATCGCTGACGCAAGGCAGCAGAACACGATCACGCCGGCCGAGGCGCAAAGGCTGCACATGCGGGCGGTCCATATCACCCAAGCCGCCGAGGGCCGTGGCAAGATACCGGCTGTCCAATCTCGGCACTTGCTGCGCCGGCTCGATAATCTCGACCAGACGCTCCAGGTAGATACCGGCGGTGGCTTCGCCGTCAATGACGACAATGCCGAAAGCGGAATTTATCCGAATTGAAGTCACCAGAGCCGGGGGGGGGGGGGGAGGGGGGGCGGGGGGGGGGGGGGGGGGGGGAGGGGGCCCCGTGGGGGCGGGGGGGGGGGGGGGGGGGGGGGGGGTGGGGGGGGGGGGGGGGGGGGGGGCAGGGGGGGGTTTTTGAGTT
>NZ_JAMYMR010000046.1:0-39852 GCF_040318635.1 Mesorhizobium sp. M1066 | reverse complement strand
ACGGCCTGTCCTCGAAAGGACGACCAGGATCCCCTCGGTCTCCTTCCCACTTCAGACATAGCATGGGAACAACACACAGGATCCTAGGGTCTGCGCTGCGTCGCTTCGCTCCTTGCTCCGCCCGTGGATGACGAAGCGATTGATGTTTGCGCCAAACGCCAAGGCACGCGGCCCGTCAACGCTATCGACTCGTCAAAACTTCGACGTCGAGGAACTGATCAGGCGGCTTCGGTCTTGCGCGCCCCGCGCGCCCAGGTCGGCAGCCAGTCGCCATGAGCCGCCAAGAGATCATCGACCAGGGACCAGATCTGGTCGAGATCGAGTTCGGCTGATGTGTGCGGGTCCATCATCGCCGCGTGGTAGATGTGCTCGCGATTTTCCGTCATCAGCGCCCGCACCGTCAGTTCCTGCACGTTGATGTTGGTGCGCATCAGCGCGGTCAACTGCGGCGGCAGCTCGCCGATATAGGTCGGCTGAATGCCGGAGGCATCGACCAGGCACGGCACTTCGGCGGCACAGTCCCTGGGCAGCGAGGTGATGCAGCCATTGTTGCGGACATTGCCGTAGATCACCGAAGGTTCGCCGGTCCAGACAGAATTCATGATCGAGGAGGCATATTCCCGGGACTGCTCGACCTCGATGCGGTCGGCCGAGCGATAGGCTTCCGCCTGCCCCTTCCAGCGCTCGATCTGTTCGATGCAGCGCTTGGGATACTCATCCAGCGGGATGCCGTATTTCTCGATCAGGTCGGGGCGGCCGTCCTTGATGAAATAGGGCGTGTATTCGGCAAAATGTTCCGAACTCTCGGTGACGAAATAGCCGAGCCTCGTCAGCATCTCGTAGCGCACCTTGTTGGGGCAGCGCAGGTTCCAGCCGGGCTTGGGCGCGCGGCCTTCGCGATAGGCGCGCACGAGATCGGGATAGAGATTGCGGTAGGAACCGTCCGGCTGGCGATGCTCGAAGCTGAGATAGAAAGCCATGTGGTTGATGCCGGCCGAGCGATAACGGATCTCTTCGTAGGGAAGGTCGAGATCATGCGCCAGCTCCATTGCCGTGCCCTGCACCGAATGGCAGAGGCCGACCTGCCTGATGTCGGGATATTTCTCCGATATCGCCCAGGTGTTGATCGCCATCGGGTTGACATATTGCAGCATGATCGCCTGCGGGCAGACGGCGAGCATGTCTTCACACACCTTCCACAGATGCGGCACGGTCCGGAGGCCCCGCATGATGCCGCCGACGCCCAGCGTGTCGGCGATCGTCTGGCGCAGGCCGTATTTCTTCGGCACCTCGAAGTCGGTGACCGTGCAGGGCTCATAGCCGCCGATCTGGAAGGCGACGACGACGAAATCGGCACCGGCCAGCGCCTTGCGCTGGTCCGAATGGGTCTCGGTCTTCGCCTTGACGCCCAACGTCGCGATCAGCTTGTTGACGACAATGGCGCTCTCTTCCAGCCGTTGCGGATTGATGTCCATCAGCGCGATCGTCGCGCCCGAAAGCGACGGGCGCTGCAGCACGTCGCCGACAATGTTCTTCATGAACACCGTCGAGCCGGCGCCGATGAACGTGATCTTGGGATTTCTAGCCATGCTAACCTCCGGCATATGTTCAGGCCACGTCGAAAGCGGCCCTGACGAGCCGTTCGGTGTAGGCGGTCTTGGGATTGGACAGGACGTCGTCGACGGGGCCTTGCTCGACGATCTTGCCGTTCTGCATGACGATGACGCGGTGGCACAGTGCGCGCACCACCTTGAGGTCGTGCGAGATGAAGAGGTAGCTGAGGCCGCGCTCGTCCTGCAGCTTGCGCAGGAGGTCGATGATCTGCGCTTGGACGGAGAGGTCCAGCGCCGAGGTCGGTTCATCCAGCAGGATGAATTCGGGTTCGAGCGCTATGGCGCGGGCGATCGCGATGCGCTGCCGCTGGCCACCGGAGAATTCGTGCGGAAACCGCGACAGTATATCGCCCGGCATGCCGGCGCTGACCAGCGCGTCGCGCACCCGTTCAACCCGCTCGCGCCGCGTCGCCCCGATACTATTGACGATCAGCCCTTCCTCGATGATCTGGCCGATCGTCATGCGCGGGTTGAGCGAGGAGAACGGATCCTGGAAGACGATCTGCATACGCGAGCGCAGCGGCCGCATCTCGGCACGCGATAGGCCATGGATCGGCTTGCCGTCGAAATGGATCTCGCCGCGCTTGGCGTCGATCAACCGGAGCAAGGCCTGGCCGAAGGTGGTCTTGCCGGAGCCGGATTCGCCGACCAGCCCCAGCGTCTCATGGCGACAGAGTTTCAGGCCGAGATCGTCGACGGCGACCAGCTCTCGCCAGTCCGGTTTCAGGAAGGTGCCGTGGCGCAGCATGAATGAAACGCCCACGCCGCTGGCCTCCAGGATGGTGCCGCAGCCCTCCGGCAGCGGCTTCGGCTGCCCATGCGGCTCGGAAGCCAGCAGCCGTCTCGTATAGGGGTGCTGTGGGTTGGCGAACAGCCGTTCGGTGACGTTGTGCTCGCACATTTCGCCATGCTGCATGACATAAACGTAGTCGGAGAACTGGCGCACCACGGTCAGGTCGTGGGTGATCAGGATCACCGCCATGCGCAGCTCTTTCTGCAGGCTGCGGATCAGGTTCAGGATCTGCGCCTGGACGGTGACATCGAGCGCTGTGGTCGGCTCATCGGCGATCAGCACATCGGGATTGTTGGCCAGCGCCATGGCGATCATCACCCGCTGACGTTGCCCGCCCGATAGCTGGTGCGGGTATTGCTTGAGCCGCGCGGCGGGATCGGGAATCTGCACATGCTGCAGAAGTTCCAGTGCGCGCGCCCAGGCCTGCTTGCGGCTGACTTTGCGATGCACCCGGATCGCCTCGACGATCTGGCTGCCGACCGTATAGATCGGGTTGAGCGAGCTCATCGGCTCCTGGAAGATCATCGAGATGCGGTTGCCGCGCAGCTTGCGCCGGGCGCTCTCGGGAAATTTCAGGATGTTTTGCCCGTCATAACAGACGCTCGACCCGGGCGACACCGTGGCGCGCCGCGACAGAAGGCCCATGACGGTGCGCGCCGTCACCGACTTGCCCGAACCGGATTCGCCAACGATGGCGATCGTCTCGCCGCGATAGAGCTGAAACGAGATGTCCTTGACCGCGTCGACGACGCCATGCTCGACCTTGAAGGCCACGGCGACGTTGCGGGCGTCGATGATCGGTTGGCCCTGGCGTCCGTCATGGTCGTGACGGACGATGGGTGCGAAGGATTCGGCGAGCGCGACGGACATCTCAGGCACCTTAATAAGGGTCGACGGCGTCACGCAGGCCGTCGCCCAGCGCGTTGAAGGCAAAGACGGTGACGAGCACGAAACCGACCGGCGACAGGATCCAGGGATAGGTGCCGATGACGGAATAGGTCGCGGTGTCCTGCAGCATCAGACCCCACGAGATCAGCGGCGGCTTGACGGCGAAGCCGAGGAAACCGAGGAAGGATTCGAGCAGCACCACCGTCGGGATCGCCAGCGTCACGGCGACGATCACATGGCTCATCACATTGGGGAAGATGTGCTGCATGATGATGCGCCGGTCGGTGGCGCCGACCGCCATGGCGGCTCGCACATACTCGATCCGCGCCAGCGCCAAAGTCTTGCCGCGCACCTCGCGAGACATCTGCGCCCAACCCAAGGCCGACATGACGATGATGACGAAAGCCAGGAAGACGTTGGTGGGAGCGGTGACCGGGATCAGCGTCGTCAGCGCCAAATAGAGCGGCAGCTGCGGGAAGGCGAGCACCAGTTCGACGAAGCGCTGCATCCAGACATCGAACCTGCCGCCAAAATAGCCGGAGACCATGCCGACGGTGGTGCCGATGACGGTGATGATGAAGACGACCGTCAGCGCGATCATTAGCGAGACGCGCGAGCCATGGATGGCGCGCGACAGCACGTCACGGCCGAACTTGTCGGTGCCCAGGAAATGCACCGGCTGGCCGTCCAGCGAGCCGAACAGATGCCGGTCCGCCGGCAACAGCCCGAACAGCTTGTAAGGCGCGCCATGCACGAAGAAACCAAGCAGCCTTGGATGATCGTAGTCGGGACCGACGACGGGCTGGAAAGTGACCGGATCGAGGTCCGCCGAATCGGCCAGCGCATAGACCCTCGGCCGCGCGGTGAAACCGCCATCTCTGTCATGGAAAACAGGCACCTGCGGAGGCGCGAAGCCGACATCCGTCACCTTCGGGTCCATTGGCGCGATGAACTCGGCGAACACGGCCATCACCAGCAGCAGCACGACGAGCCAAAGCCCGGCCATGCCGGTCCAGGAGCGCTTCAGCCGGCGCCAGACAAGCGCGATGTAGCTTTCGTTACCGCGCGCCGGTTTGGCTACGATCGGCCCTTCGGCCGGCAGCGGTGGAGGTGATGGATCGCGCGCCAGCATCTCAGCGCTCCCCGAACTGGCGCACGCGCGGATCGAGCAGCACGAGCAGCATGTCGGCGATGATGTTGCCGACGATCAGCGTCGCCGACAGCACCATCATGAAGGTGGCGGTGACATAGACATCGCCGACAGCCATGGAGCCGACGATCGCCGGGCCGACAGTCGGCAGCGCGAAGATGATCGCCGTCTCGATTTCGCCGGTCAACATGTAAGGCAGCACCACACCCTGATACATGATGAGCGGGTGCAGTGCGTTAGGCACGGCGTGGCGCATGACGACGGCGGCGCCGGTCAGCCCCTTGGCCCTTGCCGTCTCGACATATTGCGCGTTCAGCGTATCGAGCAGATTGCCGCGCATGACGCGCATATTGTAGGCGAGCCCGCCGAAAGTCGCGATCGCCACCACCGGCCAGACATGCTTGACCAGATCGACGAATTTGGCCCACGACCACGGCGCGCCCCCATATTGCGGCGAGAAGAATGAGCCGATCTCCGATACGTTGAATTGGAAGACCAGGAGATAGACGATGATCAGCGCCATCAGGAAGCGCGGCACCGTCATGCCGAGGAAGGAGATGGCCGACAGTGTCGAGTCGATCCAGGTGTATTGCCGGGTCGCCGCCCATATGCCGAATGTTATGCCCAGCACCGAGGCGAGCAGATGGCAGACCAGCGCCAGCAGGAGCGTGCGCGGCAGGCGCTCTCCGACCACGTCGGCGACCGGTTTGTTGTAGTAGAGGCTGTAGCCGAAATCGCCTCGGGTGACGATGCCGCCGATCCAGTTGAGATACTGGAGGGGCAGCGGCTTATCGAGACCATGCTCGATGCGATAGGCCTGAGCCTGCGCGTCGGCCTCGGCGAAGGAGGCTCCACCCTGGTTGATCGCCTGCGAGCGGATGTAGTCGGCATAATCGCCCGGCGGCGCCTGGATGATGGCAAATGTGGCCAGGCTCAAAATGGCGAGGACCGGGATTGCCGACGCTATTCGCGTGAGCAGGAATCGCAGCATGGACGGTTCGTTTCCTCGTCTCGCCGATCGCGCCCTTGGTTGCGTCCGGAGGTTGGTTTGTCCGGCCGCGCCAGCGGCGCGGCCGGAGGTCTCTCAGTCAGGGAGGTAAACCTAATTCATCGGTCCCTTCTCTCCGGGTTTGCCGGGCAGTTCTTGCGGGAACAATTCGTATTTCGCCTGCTTGTCGGCCGCGACAAAGACCCGTTCGCGGATGATCGAATCCTCGGCCCAGTTGAACATGAAGATCGGCGTGCCCTGTGGGATGTTCGAGAAACGCTTGTTGACGATCAGCGCGCCGGGATACTCCGTCAGGCCGACATTGTAGACGTGCTCGGTCGAGATCTTCTGAAATTGTTTCATCAGGCTGGCGCGCTGGTCATTGTCCTGGGTGGAGACGAACTTGTTGACGATGTCGACGAGGTCCTTTTCGAACGGCATTACATCGACCTCGCCATTCTCCGGCGCACGATGGTCCCAGCTGGTGCGCGGACCGACCGGGGCAAGCTGCACGGTGTTCTGCACCACCGACGTCAGTTCCTGTTCGTTGCGCCGGACCAGCCAATCGAAGCGGCCGGAATATTGCGAAGCGTCGCGCTGGGTGCCGTTGAGCCCGTTGAGGACGACCCGCAGCCCAAGCTTTTCCATCTGGGCGACGACGCCTTCGGCAAGGCTCTTGTCGGTCGTGTAGTCGTTGTTGACCAGCATCACGATCTCGACATTCTTGCCGCCGGCGGTGCCGGAAGGGAAATTCACGAAGCCGTCGCCGTCCGTGTCCGTGAGGCCGGCCTTGGCGAGTTCCGCCTTGGCGCCCTCAAGATCGAACGGGTAGTAGACCGTCGAAGCGCGGTCGTAGAAGCTGGTTCCTGACGACAGGCCGCCGGGATAGATGGCGGTGAACGGCCCCTTGACCAACGAGTCGCCGAGCGCCTTGCGGTCGAGCGCCATGGTGACGGCCTTGCGGAAATCCTCGTTGCGGTTCAGTTCGCGCACAGCTTGCCCGCGCTCGTCCGGATTGCCCCAGCCATTGGCGGAAAAATTAAAGCGCAGATTGTAGCCGATGAGCCGCGGGCCGAAAGCAAGACGGGCCGGCGCGTTCGCCTCTGCCGCACGCTTCAGCGAGGCGACGAAGTTTTCCGGCTGCTCCAAATTGGAAAAATCGGCCGCGCCGGCCACCGCCTGGACATCGCGGTCGGCCCAGGTCGACAGCTTGTAATGCAGTTCGTTGAGATAGGGCAGTTGATTGCCCTTTTCGTCGACCTTCCAGTAATAGGGATTGCGGCGCATGACGATGATGTCGTCCGGCCGGTATTCGACCGGCACCCAGCCACCCATCACCGGCATGTTCATGAATTCCGGCGGGAAGGCATTTTTGAACTGATCATAGGTGTTCTTCGAGTATTTCGGATGCTGCGGCTTCAGGATGTGCGCGGGGCCCGGACAGAAGGTGCCGTAGGCCATGGCGTACAGGTACTGTTTCGGGAAGGCATCCTTGAAGGTCCATTCGACGGTGTAGTCGTCGATCTTCTTCAGCGTCGTGCCGACGCCGAAGGTTTCCGGCGTCGCACCGTTCAGCGGCGAGACGTTGGGATCGACCACCTCGTCGTCCCAGTAGAACATGACGTCGTCGGCGTTGAACGGCACGCCGTCCGACCACTTCGCTCCTTCGATGAGGTGCATGGTCAGCTTGTGGCCATCGCTCGACCAATCCCAGCTCCTGGCCAGGTTCGGCAGCGGCTCGGTGTCCTTGGCCTCGACCTGGAACAGCGGGGCGGTGCGCGTCAGGCATTCGGAGAGGCCGATGTCGATGCCGCCCCAGCCTTGCGTCTGACCGGCGCCGTAGTTCCAGCCTTCCGGCCGCCCGCCGATGACGTGACGCATCGTATCGCCATAGACGCCGATGCCGTCCTGCATGTTGCCTGTCTTGAAGACCAGCGGATCTTTCGGCAGCCTGTCTTTCACCGGCGGCAGCTTGCCGGTCTTGACGTATTTCTCGGTGACCCAGTCGGGCTCGTGATATTCGGGGAGCGGCTTGAACTCCAGGATCGAGTCTCGCGCGACATAGTTGATCTTGCCTTCGGCGGGAAACGGTGTCGGCGCCGGCGGAACCGTCGGCTCGGAAGCGTAAGCACTGAGTGCCGAGACGCTCAGCGTCAGTCCGGCAGCAAGGCCGATATTGCGTAAATTCCTCACGGTCTCTCTCCCTCTTGTTTGTCCGGAGCGTTTGCACCCGCTCCGCCTCTTCTCGAATTCAAACGGCTTCGTGGCAGTGGATCCGCCTCCCCTGGATCCACCATCACCGCATGAATTTTCAGCCGGCCCGCCTCAGCCGGCTTGCTTCAGCGCGGCTTTTTCGGCGCGCAATTCCTCGATCGAGCGAACGCTGCGCCGTGCGGCGCCCGCCCACTCGCGGGTCTTCACCTGAGATGTCGACAGCCGCTCCCTGGCGGCAGGAACCGCATGGGCATATTGCGGCAGCCAAGCCGCCTGGGCGACGACCATTTCGTCGACCATCTGCCAGACTTCCTCCGGCGTCGAAACCGCGCCGACCAGCGGGTCATGCAGCACGGCGAGCTTCAGAAGATCGATGTCGCCCGATATCGCGGCATGCACCGACATGCGCTGGACGTTGATCGAAGCGATGCAGGTGGCGGCGCAGGCCTCCGGCAACGTGATGCCGGCGGCCATGTTGATGCCAAAACGGTCGACGAAGCCCGGCGACTCGATGATGGCATCCTGCGGCAGGTTGGTGATCACGCTATTGTTTCTGACGTTGAAGTGGCCGCGATAGACGCGGTTGGTCTCCAGCGCCTCCAATATGTGGCTGGCATGCTCGTTGGAGCGCTTCTCCCGGTCGATCGGCTTTGACGCCGCTTCGAGGAACTGCGGATATTCCGTCTCGAACCAGTTTCGGGTTTCGGTGGAATAGCGGAGATAGCCGCCCGTCTCGCCGTGAATCCAGTCGGACATATCGATCCAGCGCGTGATCTCGTCGGGACGTTTGCGGTACCAGGGCAGATATTCGGAAAGATGGCCGTTGCTCTCGGTCGAATAGACGCCGAAGCGCTTCAGGACGTCGATGCGCAGCTTCTCCTGCCTGGAATAGACCGGATGCGCCTCGAAGGCGGCCACCAGTTCGTCCTTGCCGATGGGGCGGCCGTTCAGGCGCAGGTCGATGAACCAGGTCTGGTGGTTGATGCCGGAACAGACATAGTCGAGTTCCTTCACGGACTTCGCGCCAAGCACCTCGGCGATCTGTTCGGCGCCGTGCTGGACGCCGTGGCAGAGCCCGACAGTGTCGACCTTGCCGTATTCGATCGCCGCCCAGGTGTTCATCGCCATCGGGTTGGCGTAGTTCAGGAACTTGACGTTCGTCTCGGCGACCTCGCGCATGTCCTTGCAGAAATCCAGGATCACCGGGATGTTGCGCTGGCCATAGAGAATGCCGCCGGCACAGATCGTGTCGCCGACGCATTGGTCGATGCCATATTTCAGGGGAATGCGGATATCGTCGGCATAGGCTTCGAGACCGCCGACCCGCACGCAGCTGATGACGTAGCGAGCGCCTTCGAGAGCTTGGCGGCGGTCGGTCGTCGCCGTCACCCTGGTCGGCAATCGGTTCGCCTCGACGATCTTGTCGAGGATCGCCTTGATCATCTGAAGGTTGTGCTCGCTGACATCGGTCAGCGCGAATTCGATATCCTTGAATTCGGGCACGCAGAGGATGTCGGTGAATAATTTCTTGGTGAAGCCGACGCTGCCGGCACCGATGATAGCGATTTTGAAACTCATCAGCCGCACCTCATTCCGTTCACATGGCAGGCAAGGAATGACAATGGGAAGCTGTAGCCACATGCCGCGACATGTATGCAGGACAGGCCGGAATCCGGCTCGTCAACCTCCCTGTCCGCTCCTCGACTGCGGATCTCTCTCGCTTTTCGACGGGGATTATGCGCTTATTCGCGAGCACGACCAGAGAAGGATTATGCTTTCAGGGGTAATTTTGTGCTGCAGGATTTGATAGAAAACGGACAGTCCATGCGCACGATCTCGCTGCCGCGCGGCCGCCAGCGCCTGCATGCCATGCCGACGAGCACGGGCTATGAAGTGCGCGAGGACGAGACCTACGATTGGGACGGCCGCAAGCGCGGCCAGACACCGTTCACCGTGCTCCAGCACACGATCAGCGGAGCCGGCCGGCTGCGCTACGAGAACCGCAACTACCACCTGCAGAAGAACGACACATTGCTGGTGCTGGTGCCGCACAACCACCGCTACTGGCTGGCTGAGGACGAGCGCTGGGAGTATTTCTGGATTTCGATGAACGGCGAGGAGGCGTTGCGCATTCACAAGTCGATCCTCAGCGTCTCGGGTCCGGTGTTTCGGCTGCAGCCGGCGACAATCGATCATCTTGCCGATTGCAGCCTGCGCCTGATCAAAGGGGCCGCTTCGCCGGGTGCTGCTTCGGCGGTCGCCTACGAGGCTGCGATGGCGCTCTATGACGATGTCTTCGGCTCCCACGCCTTTGCCGAAAAACAGAGTGTCATGCAGCCGGTCATCGATCACATCGGTGCCAATCTCGACAAGTCGCTGCCGGTGGCGGATCTGGTCCAGATCAGCGGCCTCAGCCGGGCCCATTTCTCACGCTGTTTCGCCGAGAGCGAAGGCCTGCCGCCTGCCGAGTTCGTGCTGCAGCAGCGCCTGCAACGCGCGGCGAAGCTGCTGACCAAGGCGGATTTTCTGCCGGTGAAGGAGGTCGCCATCCTGTGCGGCTTCGAGGACGCGAACTATTTTTCAAAGGTCTTCCGCCGCTGCTACGGCATCACGCCGAGCCAATTCCGCACCACAGGCATGTACGCCAATTTGCGGACTCCGGCCAGGCGTGGCGTCAGGGCGCCTGATGACGAGACCTGACGCCGCGACCGTTAAGCCGGCAGCCAGCTAGGCAGCGCGCAGACTGCCGCCATCCAGCCATTCGAGATCGGCTTGCGAAAGCGTGATGTCGAGAGCGCGCAGGCTGTCGTCCAACTCATCCAGCGTGCGTGGCCCGATCAGCGGGATGGATGGGAAGGGCTGGGCGAGCACATAGGCCAGCGCAATTTGGATCGGGCTCTTGCCCAGTCTCGCGGCAAGTTCGATCGCCCGGTCGCGGCGACCGAAATTCCGCTCGGAGTACCAGACCCGCACCAGTTCCTCATTGTCTTGCTTGTCCCGACCTGCGCGATCGGTGAAGAAGCCGCGCCCCTGACTCGACCAGGCGAAATTCGGCATCTGCCTGGATGTCAGCCAGGCCTTCCATGCATCCGTGGAGGACGTGACGCAGCCTGCCCAGATCGGCTCCAGCATTTCAGCCAGCGAGAAATTGTTGGACAGCGCGCCGGGCTTTTGACTGCCGGTGCGTTCGGCATAGGCGATCGCCTCATCCATACGTTCCATCGTCCAGTTCGAGCCGCCGAACGGGCCGCGGATGCGGCCGGCCTTGACCTCACGATCCATCGCATCGACGAATTCGCCGACCGGCACATCCGGATTGTCGCGGTGCATGAAGTAGACGTCGACGTGGTCGGTCTGCAGGCGTTCGAGCGACTGGTCGAGCTGCTTGCCGATCACATCGGGATAGCACAGCGGCGAGTGCGCGCCCTTGGCGATGACCACCGATTGCGCGCGCACGCCACGGTTTTTCAACCATTCGCCAAGCAGCTTCTCGGTATAACCACCACCGTAGACGTAACCGGTATCGAAGAGATTGCCGCCATCCTCGAAAAAGGCGTCAAGCAGGATCGAGCCTGAGGAAAACGTGCGGAAATCCTCGAAACCGAGCGCCACCACCGATGCCGGCTTCGACAGGCCCGGGATCGTGCGCTTGGCGATCGCCGTGCCGCCCGATCGCAAAGGCCGGCCGGAGATGGTGTTGGTACGCTGCTGGGCCTTCTCGATCCCGTATTCGAGGCCGGCGGCCGCCCGCCATTTGTCCAGTACACGCAAGGTGCCGAGGCTTTCCGCCCACGCCATGCCGGGCCAGGCGAATTCTTGGCCGCCGGCGCGGATGGCCTCACCGGCTGCGTCGACCTCGAAGGAATAGACATGGCGCTTCTCATTGACGCTGATGGTCTCGAGCGTGCCATCGGATGCAATGACGTCGATCTGGCCGAGACCAACGTCGCGGTTGCCGCCGGCGAACCAGAAGTCCGGCACTTCGATGCGGCCTTTGGTGCCGAGGATGCGCAGAGCATTGTCCTGGTTGAGCGAGATGCTGCAGGAGACTTCGGCGACAATGCCACCCGGGAACTGCAGCAGCGCCGAGGCCCATTCGTCGACGCCGGACTGGCCAAGATGGGCAGTACCGACCACCTTGTCAGGCTCAGCGAAGGGTTTTCCGGCTGCGGCGCCGGCAATCAACCGCACCATCGAGACGGGATAGCCGCCGACGTCAAGAATGCCGCCGCCGGCAAGATCGTTGGCGTAGAGCCGGTGCTCCGGCATGAAGCGCGGCATGGCGAAGCCAAAGCTCGACTTGATCATCCTGATCTCGCCGATGACGCCCGATCTGATCAGTTCCACCAGCTTCAGCGTCTGCGGATGCAGCCGGTACATGAAGGCTTCGCCGAGAAACGTGCCGGCCTTGCGCGCGGCATGCATCATGGCGTCGGCCTCGAAGGCGGTCAGCGCTAGCGGCTTTTCGCACAGCACATGCTTTCCGGCCTCGGCCGCCTTGATCGCCCATTGCGCATGGCCGGGATGCGGTATCGAAATGTAGACGGCATCGATTTCGGGATCAGCAAGCAGCGCATCGTAGCCATCGAGGATGCGGGCGCGGGGGAAACTCTCGGCGAGGCCAGGCTTGGCGGGATTGCGGGCACCGATGGCGACCAGCTTTCCGGTGCGCGAATCGGCCACGCCACCGGCAAAGGACTGGGCGATGCTGCCCGGTCCGAGGATGCCCCAGCGAATGGGCGTGGTTGCAGTCATTGTCATTCTCCTTGAAGGCTGGAAACGGCGGCCGGTCAGCGCAGCCGCAGTCCTTTTTCGTCGAACAGGTAGGATTTGCGGATGGAAACGGTGATTTCGGACGTGTCGGGGACTTTTGTCGCGTCGCGCTGGATCACCACGTCGTCACCATTGGCCGTTCTGGCGTAGAGGAAACTTGTGCCGCCCAGGTGCTCGACCACGTCGATGGCAACCACAAGGTCGGCGTCGCCCTCTCCGGCATTGCCGAAATGTTCGGGCCGCACGCCGACAATGACCTTGCTGCCGATTTTTGGGCTGCCCATTTCGGGTGCAGCGCCGGTCAGCGGTTGCGTGATGCGGGTCTTCTCCTGACCCGCCAGATCGACCACGACACCACGCGCATCGTACCCGACAACCCGGCCCTTGATGAAGTTCATCTTCGGCGACCCGACAAAGCCCGCAACGAACTGATTGTCGGGGTTGTCATAGAGATCGAGCGGCCGGCCGATCTGCTCGATATGGCCGGCGCGCATCACGACGATCCTGTCGGCGAGCGTCATCGCCTCGGTCTGGTCGTGCGTGACATAGATCATTGTCGTGCCGAGTTCCTTGTGCAGCCGGGAGATCTCGACGCGCATCTGGACGCGCAATTCGGCGTCGAGGTTGGAGAGCGGCTCGTCGAACAGGAACACCTGCGGTTCGCGCACGATGGCGCGGCCGATGGCGACGCGCTGGCGCTGTCCGCCGGAGAGTTTTTTCGGGCGCCTGTCCATCAATTCGCTGATGCGCAGGATCTCGGCCGCCCGCTTCACCCGCCGTTCGGTGTCGGCCTTTGGATTGCCGGTCATGCGCAAGCCGAAAGAGAGGTTCTGTTCGACGCTCATATGCGGATAGAGCGCGTAGGACTGGAAGACCATGGCGATGCCGCGGTCGGCCGGCTCAACATCGTTGACCACCTTGCCGCCGATGGCGATCTCGCCGCCGCTGATGTCCTCGAGCCCGGCAATCATCCTGAGCAGCGTCGATTTTCCGCAGCCGGAGGGGCCGACGAAGACGACGAACTCGCCGTCCTTGATGTCGATGCTGGCGCCATGGACGACCTCGAAGACGCCGAAGCGCTTGACGACATTGTTGAGCGTGACCGTTGCCATGCTGCCCCTTACTTGACCGCGCCGGCGGCGATGCCGACGATGAAATGGCGCTGCAGCAGCACGAAGACGACGAGCATCGGCACCGTCAGCATCACCGCACCCGCCATGATGCCGCCCCATGACACTTTGGTGAGGCCGATCAGCGTGCCGAGCGCTACCGGTGCTGTCATCGAACCCGGCTGGCTGTTGATCAAAAGCGGCCACAGATAATTGTTCCAGGAGGCGAGGAACAGGATGATGGCGAGTGCGGCCAGCATCGGCCGCGCCAAAGGCAGCGCGACGAAGAGGAAGATGCGCCATTCCTTGACGCCCTCGACGCGCGCCGCATCGAAGAGATCGTCCGGCATCATCGAAAAACTCTGCCGCATGAACAGCACGCCGAGCGAATTGAACAGCGGCGGGACGATCAGCGCCACCCAGGTGTTGGCGAGCTTGAAGTCGCGCGCCACCATGATGAATTGCGGGATCAGCACGACCGCATAGGGCAGCGTTATGGTGCCGAGGATGATGGCGACAACCACGCCCTTGCCGAAGAACTGGTAGCGGGCCAGCGCCCAGCCTGCCATCGACGTCAGCAGCACCGACAGGAATGTGTAAGTCACCGCCACCGAGACCGAAATGCCTATGGCGCCGACGAAGTTCGTGTCACGCTGCAGATTGTTGAAATTGTCGATGAAATTGCCGTGCGGCAAAAGCTCGATGCCGGGGCTGAAGATGCCGTTATCCGGCATGGTCGAGAACACGACCATCATCCACAACGGAAACAGCCAGATCAGCGCCAGCGGCGTCAGGAACAAATGCAGCGCGATGCTGCGTCCCAGTCTGGCTGCGGAGCGCGAACTCATTTCGGTTCCCTCGTCAGCCACAGCTGCGCCAGCGTGATGGTGATCGCCAGGCCGGCCATGGTGTAGGCAACGGCCGACGCGTAGCCGAAATTGAGCGACCGAAAACCCTGGCGGTAAAGCAGCAGGCCAAGCGTCTCAGTGCCGCCGCCCGGTCCGCCGCGCTCGGTGATCAGGAACGGCTCGGTGAACAGCTGCATGGTGCCGATGATCGACAGCACGAGGCAAAACACGATGACCGGCTTGAGCAACGGCAGGGTGATGTAGAAGAACTGCTTGAGCTTGCTGACGCGGTCGAGCGTCGCCGCCTCGTAGACATCCTCGGGAATGGACTGCATGCCGGCGAGCAGGATGATGGCGTTGTAGCCGGCCCAGCGCCAGGTCACCGCGGTCATGATCAGCGCCATCGCCGGCGTGACGTTGGAAAACCAGTCGATCTTGGGCAGGCCGATGCTGTTCAGGAGCTTGTTGATGATGCCGAAATCGAGGTTGAACATCAGCCGGAACACCGCCGAATAGGCAACCTCGCCGACCACCACCGGGGCGAAGAAGGCAAAGCGGTAGAGGCCGCGCGCCTTCAAGAGCGGCGAGTTCAAAAGCACCGCCATGACCAGCGCCAGCGAGATCATCACCGGCACCTGGATGACAAGGATGAGCAGCGTGTTCTTCAGGGCGTTGAAGAAGGCCGGATCGCCGATCAACCGGCCCCAGTTGAAGCCGGGCGCGAACCGCCACGGCACGGTACGCGTCGCCTGGAAGGAAATCATGAAGGAGCTGATGATCGGCCATACCCAGAAGATCGCGAAGATCAGCAGATAGGGCGTGAGGAAGCGATACGCTGTCACGTTACGGTTGCGCATTTTTTTGCCTCCTTCCCTTTTGCTTTCCGCCCGTTCGGGTGGCGTGTTGGTATTCAATCTTCGAGGTCTGCGCCGCCCCTCACCTGCCTGCCGGCATCCTCTCCCCGTATAGTGACGGGGAGAGGGGCGCTGTCATCAATGGTTTCGTCAATCACCGGCGTTGCAGGAAAGGGCACCGGCGCTGCGGCAATCACCCTTCTCCCCGTCACTATACGGGGAGAAGGTCCCGGCAGGGGGATGAGGGCAGCGCCAACGTTCCCGCAGGACGCATCACGTAGCCCGCCGGTGGTTATGACTTGACGGGCAGTCCGGTTGCCGCCGCGATCTGGCTTGCGGCATCGTCGAGTGCCGTCTTGGCGTCGGGGTAGCCGCCGGCCAGATACTTGGTCTGCACGGCGCGGACGATGATTTCGGCGTCGCTCTGGAACTGCGTGCCGCGGCTCGGAACAACCTTCGGCAAGGTGCCGAGAATGTCCTTCCACACCGCCTGGCCGCCCCAGTAAGGCAGGCCTTGCGAGACATAGGGATCGTCGAGCGCCGAGATCAGGGACGGCACCAGGCCGAACTCCTTCAGCATCGTGATCTGGCCTTCATTGGTTCCGAGCGTGTATTTCAGATAGGCGTAGGCGGCCTCCTTGTTCTTCGACGCCGAGGTGATAGCCAGCGAGGAACCGCCGAGATTGGCGGCGCGCGGCCCGTCGGCGGTGAGGCTCGGCATCAGATAGACGCCCCATTTGCCGTTTTCACCGGCAGATTCGGTGCGAATGGTGCCCTCATACCAGCCGCCATAGATCTGGGTGGCGACGGTGCCGGCGGTGTTGTTGGTGATCTTGGTGCCCCAGTCGGCCGACGAGATGATGCCGGCGTCCTTCATCTCCTTGACCTTGGTCATGGCATCGACGCATTTGGGCTGGCTGACCGTGATCGATTGTCCGTCCTCGGAGAAGTAGGCGCAGCCCTGTTCGTTGGAGATCATGCGGAAGAATTCCGAGTCACCGTTGAAATCGGCATTGGTCATCGAGACGCCTGGGTTGGCGGCCTGGATTTTCTTGCCGGCGGCGATGAAATCATCCCAGGTCTTGATCGAAGCCGGATCGACGCCGGCCTTTTCGTAGAAATCGCGGCGATAGAACGCGGCAACCGGGCCGGAATCCCACGGCATTGCGTAGGCCTTGTCGCCCACTTCCAGCTCGGTGCGCTTGAAATCGGGGAACTTTTTCTGGTCGTCGGCTGTGTAGCCCAGCGTATGCAAGTCGACGAAGCAGTCGGGGAACTGGCTCCAGTAATTCTCGGCCTCACCGTTCTCGACGGTGACGATGTCGGGCAGGCCTACGCCGCCGGCGGCGCAGCCGGCGATCGACTTGTCGTAGGTTGGCTGGTTGCCGAGATCCTGGACCGTGACCTTGACGTCGGGAAATTGCTTGTTGAAACCGGCAATGGTCGCCTTCAGCGATGAAGCCGCGACATTCCAGCTCCAGATGGTGATTTCGCCGGATTGCGCGAAGGCCGGGGCTGAGCCCAGGGCAAGCGCGAGCGCGGCGCAGGTCATTGTGATGCGCATTGAAATCCTCCCATTTCATTTGCTCTCTCACTGTGAGCGTGGCTAGACTATGCAGTGGGCAAGGCCTGTCGCCGTCAAAAGGAATATGAAATTGGCGGAAAGTAAGATGCCTGAACGGCCGTTCTACCAGCCTGGGGCCAGCAGTGTGGAAGGCCTGCCGCTGCTCCTGCAGATGTTTCACACCAATCCGTTGGTGATGCTCAAGCCGCACTGGCACGCCCAGGTCGAGGTTAATTTCATCGTGCGCGGCAGCGTGCATTACCGGATGAACGACCACGAGATTTCGCTTTCGGCCGGCGAGATGTGCCTGTTCTGGGGTGGCCTGCCGCACCAGATGGACGATTTGTCCGACGACGCCATCTATGCCGGGGCGCATCTGCCGCTGGTGCATTTCTTCCGGCTGCACCTGCCCACTGACATAAGGCACCGGCTGATGACGGGCGCGACACTGGTGACATCAGCCACCGACCAGTCCGACAACCATAATTTCGAGCGCTGGAACCGCTACGCCCGGTCCGGCGACCAGGCCAAGGCCGAACATGCCGTCAACGAATTGCTGCTGCGGCTGGAGCGGGTGCGGTTCGAGCCTTACCAACTCGTATCCGCAGCTCCGACCGACCAGGAAACAGGCAGCCCCTTCGACCAGCAATCGTCGCGCAATGTCGGACGCATGTGCGATTTCATCGCCGAAAACTTCCTCTACGACATCGATTGCGTGAACATCGCGGCGGCCGCCGACATCCATCCCAAATATGCCATGAGCCTGTTCAAGAAATCCACCGGCATGACGCTCAACGAGTATGTGAACCTGTTGCGGCTGAGCTATGCGCAGGCGCTTTTGATGCATCAGGACGCCAATGTGCTGCGCGTCGCCATGGATTCAGGCTTCGGCTCGCTCAGCGCCTTCAACAAGTCGTTCCGCAAGCTCGCCGGCATGTCGCCCTCCGATTTTCGCCGCGGCGTGACCGGCGTCAGATAGGCGGCGGCGACCAGTAGCGCGTCTGAGCCGCAAATGCATTGGTGCGCCTCGATCGCCTGCTAAAGGCAGTGCCACGGCATGTCAGCCGGCAATAGCGGCACGGACAGGGATGGCGAAGGCCGCATCGTGCCATGCCGTGCCCGATTCCGGCCTGCAAGCGGCATGGAAAACCGGGGCACCGCACGGCATCGCTTTTCCTGCCCGAAATCGCCCACTAGGCGCTGGACAGGCCGAATTCCCGTGCTATAACCCACGCGCTTTCAAGGGGCGCCCACGGCGCCTCGATGAATTTCGGTCAACGCGTTTTCGTTTGCCGGAACAGGCCCAGATAGCTCAGTTGGTAGAGCAGCGGACTGAAAATCCGCGTGTCGGTGGTTCGAATCCGCCTCTGGGCACCATCCCCTCTTCTCCCGACACTCCGTTTAGCCGAACCGTCTACGCTGCAGCTTCTGCAAGCGACTGGAATTATTGATCTTTTGCTGTCGCATTGCGCAATTAGGCGGGACAGAGAGCGCTTCGGGCGCATTTGATCCAACGAGGCGGGGGGATGGTATTTCCGTTGGTATTCGACATCCTGATGGTATCGAAACAGCCAAGGGAGACCTGACGAATGGCCCTATCCGACGTGAAATGTCGAAACGCCCGCCCTGCTTCCAAACTCGTGAAATTATCTGACGGGGGCGGGCTGCAGCTATGGGTACAGCCCACGGGCTCTCGCCTTTGGCGGCTCGCCTACCGCTTTGACGGCAAGCAGAAACTGCTCGCGCTGGGCAGCTATCCCCTTCTCTCTCTCGCCGAGGCACGGGAGGCGCGCGATGATGCTAAAAGGCTCCTGCTAGCTGGCGTCGACCCTGGAAAGGAACGCAGCTTGCGGAAGGCCGATTCGGCAAAGGACTCCTTTCGCTCAATCGCGGACGAATATGTTGACAAGCTGAAGAAGGAGGGACGTGCCGACCGGACCATCAACAAGGTCAAATGGCTGCTCGGCTTTGCCTATCCGATAATCGGCGACAAGTGCATTCGGGAGATCGATCCGGCCACCATCCTTGCCGCCCTCCGTCGCGTGGAGGTTCGCGGTCGATACGAGTCGGCCAGGCGACTGCGCTCCACCATCGGCAGCGTGTTTCGATACGCAATCGCGACCGCACGCGCCGAGACAGATCCGACCTTCGCCCTCAGAGGCGCACTCATCAGTCCCACGATAACGTCTCGCGCCGCGATTACCGACCCGAAGGCCTTGGGCGGTCTGCTGAGGGCGATCGATGCATTTGACGGACAGCCGACAACCCGAGCCGGTCTGAGGCTGATGGCGCTGCTGTTTCCCCGCCCCGGCGAGCTTCGCGCCGCTGAATGGGAAGAGTTCGATCTTGACAGCTCGTTGTGGACCATTCCTGAAGCACGCATGAAAATGCGACGGCCGCACCGCATACCCCTATCAAAACAGGCGATCAGCGTCCTGACTTCACTGAGAGAAGTCTCTGGTGGTGGATCGCTGCTGTTTCCTAGTGTTCGATCGGCTTCGCGTCCGATTTCCGACAATACGCTTAACGCCGCACTGCGTCGTATGGGTTATAGCAAGGAAGAAGCTACCGCGCATGGTTTTCGGGCAACGGCATCAACGCTGCTAAACGAATGCGGAAAGTGGCACCCGGACGCCATAGAGCGGCAGCTGGCCCACATCGAGAACAACGACGTGCGTCGCGCCTACGCCCGGGCAGAGCACTGGGAAGAGCGCGTTAACATGATGCAATGGTGGGCCGATTATCTGGATGAACTGGGGAGCAAAAACGCGCGGGTGATCTCAATCGGGGAACGCGGCAAGCCTGCTGTCCCATCGCGAGCGTCCACTTTAACCCCAACAGCGACGGTTCACCAAACGCCAAGACGAGCCTCCAACCTTCGAAGATCATACTGAGTTTGAAAAAGGACGGATAACTAAATAGTGAGCCCGGAGGGTGTGATGCCTCTAAGGAAAATCGATTGTTTAGCTGATGGTTGCCCAGCCCATATTCTCCGAATGGTCTGGCGAACCTGAGGTCCGACGCCAGGAATGATCCTATAATCGTCAGATCGCTGCGGCCTACCGATTCGGGTCTTCTCAGTACGAGGTATTTCATCCGCGACCAAAAAGTCATTCCAACTATCGGATGGGCGTAGCGTCTGTCATCACTCGACACCAAGCCGCGATTGTGCAAGGTCCAGTCTCGGAATCGCTATCTCCCACCGGGCACTGTTGCGTATCAGCCGACTGAGAAGAGTCCGAAACCTATAGACTTGCGCTCCAACCTAATGAATGACGTTCCGACAGCAGTCTTGCACCATGAGCGCAAGTGTGACATTGATTTGCCACAACAGGAAGACGCCGGCTGCAGACCGTTCTTCTGTCGCGCGACAGACTAAATCATGGAAGTGTCTGATGGCCACACTGGAAGAGGTCTATACCGCCTTATTTTCACCAAGATCCGGGTCCGATATATTTGCAAGCGCACCTCTTCTGCCGACGGACCTTTTCGCGTTCGGAGCTCACCTCCTTGAGCGCTCCGGCGCCTATCATCATGTAGCACCGGATGTGAACCGGGCTCGGTCTAGCGGTTTTCGCGAGCTCCTCGTCGACGATGAACTGCGGGCCCGTGCGGTGCGAACGGGTCGAATATGGAGGGCATCCAAACCGCGCGCGGGCAGACGCCTGCCGCCCCCGCCGTCGCGCGTCGAGGTACTTTGGGAAGAACTTGAGCAATTTCGGGACGAACACGTATTCGAGCCGCTTGTGGAAACCGCTGACGCTCCGGAATGGTGGATGATCTGTCTCGAACTCGTCATGATTGCAGACGAGGCCTGCCAAGACATCGGTTTTGATCCTGGAAACAAATTCGCCCGCCCTATCCGGTCAGCTTATGTCGCAGCCGATCTGGGATCCGGTAAGGAGTTTCGGCGCATTCAACGTGCGCCTTTCTCGCTGTCCACTGCAGCCGAGGACTTGGTGTGCGTGCAAGCAAAATCACGCACTCCGTCAGTCGGCTGTACGTTGCGGTCCTTAACTCACAATCTGGCTCTACTGCCGCCCCGCGGCCAAGTGCGGGCGCGATGGGTCCATCCGCCATTTACACGAACGCCTGCTTTGGATGATGACAAACTGGGTCTTCTTTTGATTCCATTCCCTTACCGCGTGGACGAAAACGCTTTCGTGTCGGTCGGTGAACATCCCGGGGGTGGTTGGGGATGGTTCACCGCCCGGCCGACCTGGCTGCCTCTAAACACCGATCGGCAAAAGCGCTCCAGCTTTGTGACATTTGTCCAAGATTTGGTTGATCGAGCGCGCGAGAAAGGGCAGCGCGTTAATGGGGTTGTATTTCCGGAACTGTCGCTAAACTATACTCAATTTCTAGGCTTGGCTCGCGCCCTCGCACGCGACAATGGCATCGATTTTCTGATCGCCGGAGTGACACACGACCAGGACCATCGTCACGGCAACTTTGTCGCCATCGCGCCGTTCTTCCTGCTAGGACGTGAACGCACCGGCACGATTAGCGGCTGGGAACAGACCGTGCTCGTGCGAGAGAAACATCATCGCTGGAAACTCAACAGATCTCAGATCGAGACGTATAGCCTTGGGTTGGACCCCGCCAGGAGTTGGTGGGAAGACCTGAACATTCTTAGCCGCAGTCTTGATGTTTTGGTGTATCGGGGCTCTTCAACTCTCACGACCCTGATATGTGAAGATTTGGCGAGGGTTGATCCTTGCCAAGCGGTTGTTCGGGCCATCGGGCCGAACCTGCTGATCGCTCTTTTGATGGATGGACCGCAAATCGGCAGCCGTTGGCCAGCCCGATATGCTACCGTACTGGCCGACGACCCGGGCACATCAGTGCTCAGCCTAACTTCGTTCGGATTGATGGCCCGCCAGAATGATCTCGGCCAATGGCCGCAGTCCTGCGCGATCGGATTGTGGAAAGACGAGGCAGCCGGCATCAAGGTTCTCGAACTTCCGCGCGAGGCGGATGCGATTTCTCTGCAAATTAGATCGGTTGCTAAATCCGAAAACACGCTAGACGGCCGGTCGGACGGCGGTTCATCGCATCGTTGGGAATATGAATCCCATACCGGCGTTACTCTCGAACCCGCAGCGCGGCCGGATTGGGTTAGGACGGGTATTGGACGCTAGTACGCTTTCGCAGCAGATTTTGCCAATGGCACGGACTTTGACGATCCCATCGTACGATAGTCCTCCCGTGCGCGCTTCTTAAAGGTCGCATAGATGCGATCCTCCTCAGGATGAGGCGATGACGATTTTTCGGCTGCTGCGACCTTTCGCTGAGCCTGCTTTGTAACGGCCGCGTAGCGCTTCTTGATGTCGGCCATTTCGGTGTCCTTATTTATCAGAATCCATTTAGCCATAAGATGGCATCGACGCCAGTGGCATTCAAGCGCTGAGCCGACCGCGGGTAGAGGCGCCAACGTGTGGCCGCAAGCCTAACACACTGACGCATGGCCACGTAATCGGTCTGGCGCGCTTCCATTGACCCGCTGAAGACGCGTATTTTCATGCCCGGACGCGAAACGCGGTCCAGCTTTTCTCCAGCTCGGCATCCTCGTCCACCGTAAGAAGGCAAAATGGATGGCGCGCATGGGCGACTTTAGCACTCGCGCAGTGAATCCCAAGAGGTCCGTGTTCCCAGACTACATCATCAGCCTTGAAGACGGTCAGAAATACAAGTCGCTAAAACGCCATTTGGCAACTCGACATGGGATGACGCCCGATGAATACCGGGCGAAGTGGGGACTGGCGAAGGACTATCCCATGGTCGCTCCAAACTATTCGGCTACCCGATCGGCGCTGGCAAAATCGTTAGGATTGGGAAGGAAGGCTGCTCCGGCCAAGAAAGCTACCGCGAAACGCAAGGCGAAAGCCTGAGAGCAGTAGAGATCTTTGGCGTGCCAGGGAATTACCGTGATCATATCGGCACCGATGCACTGGAACGTGGCAGCCTAACGCTTTGGGATTTTGCAGACCCGGATGAGGCGGCCAAAACCGCTCTCGATATCTATGGGCCGGACGCGGTGACCGCCGCGGCCCATTGCGCATTGACGGCGCGTTTTGATGGGCGCGAGCGCGACTATCGCTTTTGGGTCGCGGTTTTCTCGCAGCTCAAACACGCGTCTCTGGCGAGTCACCTCCGGCGAGGCCATTAGAGCGGATCAGTATCAGGGTCTGCGTCAAAGACAGCAGCTTTTGCGCTCAGGAAACTTCCTGGTGCTGCAATTCATCAGCTGTATCTCTACTCGGACAAGCCGAACCGCCCACGCTAAGTGTTGTCTAATGTTGAAGATGATTGCCTTCGTGGTTTCTCCGACGCGCCGGCGCCCGGCAGACCTTCCTTTCTGGCCTTGGCAAACACCCGGTCGCCTTCCAGGAACCCGACCAGCATAAAGGGAATCAGCTCAGCCACGGTTTCGGACTCGCCATAGGTCTGACGGTAAAGTGCGGCATAGTCGTTGAGTGCTTGGCTCAAGTCGGCGCCAACAGTGATGGTGATCTTCGAAGGCGTCCGGTCCGGAAGTTTTCCGAGTTTCAGGTTAGCCATGAAAGTCCTCCTGTTCACCCCGTGTATGGCCGCAACACGAGGTCCTTGTGCACGATGACGCGCAACGGCCAACCAGGGCGGACGGTGATCGTGGGTTGGATGTTCAGGTTCTTTTCAGTGATCCGTTGGCCGGCTTGACTGACGTTCTGCTGGGTGGATTCACGAATTGCCTTCACCAAGTCGCTTTCATTTTCCCCAAAGCTCAACTCGGTACCAACCCCCAGCAATGTGGCCACCGCGACGCTCTTGATCAGCTGCCAAGTATGGAAATCCACCTTGTCCTCGAGCCCGGCATAGCCGGCCGCGTCGGTCACGGGCAGATTGTCGATTTCGATCGATGAGCCGTCCGGCATCACAATGCGTTGCCACACCAACAGAGCGCGCCTTTGGCCAAAGGCTACAACACTATCGTAGGTGCCGATCAGCCGTGAGCCCTGCGGGATGAGCAGGGTGCTGCCGGTGACGCTGTCGCGCACATTCTCGGTAACCTGCGCGACAACGAGGCCGGGCAAGTCGGAATTGATGCCGGTGATCAGGCTTGCCGCAATCACGCTGCCGGCCATGATCTGATACGGCGAGGCCGGCGTCTGCCGCGCATGCGGATTGTAGATCCCGCTGGTGTTCCGTTGATCGATAAAATCGAGCTTGCGCTGTTGGTTGTTCTGGTCGCCCTCGGCCGGGGCGACGGAAGCTCGCGCGCCTTCGGTATCTGGCTGCGGAGGCGCCGTCTCGAAAGGTGAACGTCCGCCCTGCCCATTGCTAAAAGCTTCCGTTTGCTGGAGTCGGGTTTCGATGCGGAACAGGACTTGCGACTCGCGCGCTTCAATCGCTTGCTGTGCAAGCCGCTGCGCCTCGGCGGAAACGTCTTGCCCGGGCGCGATGCCAAGCTGGCGCTGGTGCTCGAGAATAGGACGGCCGAGATCTCCGGGCAGCGGCGGTCCAAGCACCGGAGCCTTTGGCTTAATCCCGGAATAGTCCTTGGGCAGCGCTTCGAGTCCCTCGGCGGTCGGCTTGCGGTCGGTGCTGTAAAGCTCTTCGGCCTGCTGCTTCAGGCGCAATGCGGGCCCCTGCAGCGCCATCATCGTGACGCCAAAAACAGCGCCGGAACCAACAGCAGCGATGGCGACAATTATGCCGCGCCTGAACCGCACCGCTCGGCGGGGTGAGGCTCGCAGCTGCAGCTGTTCGGGATTGAGCTTCGGCGGAGCATTCGGGTGGGAAGTATCGGTCATGAGCCTCCCCTTACCTGCCAAAACGCGAAAACAGCGAAACCCGCCGCGGCGGTTGCCGACCGTCGGTTCTCGTAATGCGCACCACCTGCTGCTGTTTGGTGCCCAGCCTTAGCTCGGCCGCAGCAAAGAGGCGATCGACGATGTAGTAGTTGCCGCGCATGCGATAGTTAACGAGCTGGTTGTCCCCGTCGGCTCCGACGATGAAGAGCGGCGGCGCCTCACCTTGGTCGATACGGCGCGGGAATTCGATATAGACCTTGCTGCCATCATCAAAGGCGCGGGTCGGTCTCCACGGTGGCGTGTCGCCGGCGATCGAATAGCGGAAGCGGATGTTTTCGAGTGCTACGTTCGAGGCCGCAGGCATTTCAGCCTCTGCCTGAGCGTTGCGCCGCCGAAGCGCCACGAGTTGGTCTTCGCTGTAAATCCAGGAGAGCGCCGCCATGGCAGTTTTCTCAGTGCTTTGAAGCTGCAGGTGATAGGATCGCCTGTCGGTCGTGATGACCAGATTGGTGGCAAGCCCCGGCGCGAATGGCTTCACCAGCACATGAGTGCGCTGGTCATCGCCTGAGCCACTAACGGTGTCACCGATCACCCAACGGACCGTATCGCCGGCTGAGACCGAGGTCAGCTTCTCGCCCCGCTGCAATGAGATATCGGTGACGCGCTCCGGCGCGGCGTAGAGCTGGTAGAGCGCGCCGTCGGCAAAGGGGTAAACCTGCACCGCATTGACATAGCCAAACTTGGTGGGTTGTTGCGTCGCCGCCTTGTTGGCATCGGCGACCTGTTCTTCCGGCGAGCGCTTATCTGGGGCGGGCTTGCCGGGTGCGGGCATCAACTGACCAGGCAACGGTAACGGTTTCGGCACTTCCACGACCTTGACCGGCTTCTCCGGCGCCTTCTCGATCGCGGCTGGTTTGAAGTCCTCGTCATAGGAAATCTGAGGCGGCGGCACTGGCTTCGAGGCACAGGCCGAAAGAACCGCAGCAGACGCCGACAGGATCAAGGCAGCACGAAGCAATGGGGCTCTATTTGTCATTGGCGGGCTCCTTAGGGGAAACGGGGGTTGGCGCGGCGCTGTCGAGCTCGCGCGACCAGTCGATGGCGTTGATGAAGACGCCGAGCGGGTTCTTGCGCAGCTGCTCGGTTGTCCTAGGCGGGCGGATGAGGATGGTGAGGATCCCGATCCAGCGCGTCGTGCTGGCGAGGCTGCCGCGCTCGAACACCTGCTCGGTCCATTTGACCTGGAACGAGCTGTCGGAAGCCCTGACCACGCTGGTCACCTGTACTGACACGCTGCGCGTGCCGATTTGGCCGAAAGGGTCGTTCGCCTTGGCATATTCGTTGAGGAAGAGCGCCGCTCGGTCGGTGGCAAAGTCGTAGGCCGACAGCCAATTCTGCCGCACCAGAACCGCATCGGTGGAAACCGAACGAACATTCTGGATGAAGCGGCTGAGATGCCAGGCGATCTGGGCATCGTCGGGCTGGTAGTTTTGGACTGCCGGCGCGACCGCGTGCGCCTCGCCAAAGCGGTCGACCTCGACGACATAAGGCACGACGCGGCCCTGCATCGACTGCCACAGAAGCCCACCGGAAAGCCCCGTCGTCAGAGCCAGGCAGCCAAAGGCCATGAAGCGCCAATTCTTGGCCTGCACGCGCGCCGCGCCGATGCGCTCATCCCAGAGTTGGCTGGCCTTCTGGTAGGGTGTTACGGGTTCGGGCGTCTTTCCATAACGCTGAACGGGTCGCTTGAAGAGCATCTAGTCTTCCTTGTCATTGAGGGAGGGATTGGCGCCGCTTCCGCCCCGATCTCCATCGCGCACCGCCTGCGTGGCAGCATTGCGATGGGCGCGTGCGGTCTGTTCGGAACGCAGACGCCTTGCCCAGGCAGGCGCGGCCGCGGGAGCTATAACTGGAGAGCTTCCGCTCATCGAGCTGGTCGGCATGCCGCCGGTCGCGGTCCAGCCGGCATCGCGACCGGCGTCGGCACTACGGCGGAATGGTTCTGCTGCGGATCGCATTCCCCGCATCGCGGCGCCGCTAGCGGCACTCGCAACCCCCTGCAGCCCAGCAGCTACCCCGGACAGCCCGGACTCGGGCGATGTCGCGCGCCCCGTCTGCCAAGCGACGGTGGCAGCGGACCCGATGGCGGCGCCGGCACGGACTGCGGCGAGGCCGCCGCCTGTTGCCATGCGCGCGCCGGCAAACGCAGCGCCTCCGGCAACGAGCGTTGATCCAGCTGCGGCCGCCGTTGTTCCAAGTGCCGCGCCGGCGCCAAGCTGCGGGGCGCCGGAAACAAGACCCGAGGCAATCCCGGGGCCGAAAATGCCGAGCCCAAGCAGCGCCAGCGCACCCAGTACCTGAGACATGGCCGCCGCCAGGTCCGGCTCCTGGCCCTGCAGGGCGGAAGCGAACTCGCCAAAGAGCGTGGAGCCGATGCCGACGATGACGGCAAGCACCATCACCTTGATGCCCGACGAAATCACATTGCCGAGCACGCGCTCGGCCAGAAACGCCGAGCGGTTCCAGAGCGCGAAGGGCACCAGGACGAAGCCGGCCAGCGTGGTGAGCTTGAACTCGAGGATGGTGATGAAGAGCTGGATGGAAAGAATGAAGAAGGCGATGAGGACCAGGAACCAGGCCAGAAGCAGCACGAAGATGGTGAGCGCGTTACCGAAGATCTCGGGGAAGCCTACTAGCTGGCTCGCTTGATTGAGGAGCGGCCAGGCGCCCTCGAAGCCGGCCGCGGCAATGCGGCCTGGCCGCAGGAGACTGTCGGCGGGAAGGTTGCCGGGCGATGCGTTGATGCCGAGACCGGCAAAGGAGCGGTAAATTATGTCGGCGAGGTTCTTGAAATTGTTCAGGACGAAGGCGAAGGCGCCGACATAGAGCACTTTGCGAACAAGCCGGCCAAGAATGTTGGGCTCGCCGCCGAACGCCCAGACCAAGCCCGCGAGCGTGATGTCAATGCCGATCAGAATGGTGGTGAGAAAGGCGACGTCGCTCGAAAGCAGACCGAACCCACTGTCAATGTAGCGGGTAAAGGTCTCCATGAAGCGATCGATGACTCCGAGGTCGTTCATGTCGCCGCCTTCCTCGTTGTCTTGAAGAACTGCCGCTCAGTTGCCGGGATAAGCCGTGCCGGTGCCCAGGAAACGCTTCGTCGTCTCGCGAGCGGCTTCCTCAGACTGCGCCTTGCGCGCCGCATCCTCGGCCTCGGCCCGGAACTGGGTCGCAAGCAGCGTCTGGATCTGCATCTGCTGCTTGGTCGAAAGCGCGATCAGCTGATTCGTAGCCTGGCTTGCCTCGAGGGCACCTGCCGCGCCCTGACTGCGATTGACGAGATCGGTAAGCAGGTCGCCATCGGCCTGCACGTTCTCGACGATCTGCGACTGCGCGCTCATGGTCTGGCGGAACGCCTGCATGGCGCTCTGCCAGCGCTCGCGCGCGGCGCTCGCCACATCGCTGACCTTGATGGTGGCGTCGTAGCTTTCCGGATATTGCTGGCGCCACTGGTCCTGCAGCTTGTCGAGATCGAAGCTCAGGCCGCTCGCCTGGGTCATCAGACCGTCAATCCGTTGGAGCGAGCCGGTAAGCTGGCCCACGGAAGAGAAATCCAGGCGCTGAAGGTTGCGCGCCATGTTCTGCAGCATGGTCGCCTGGTTCTGAAGCGACTGGATTTGGTTGTTGATCTGCTCCAATGCGCGTGCTGCCGACAGCACATTCTGCGTATAGTTGGACGGGTCAAACACGATGAGCGCATAGGCCGGCTGGACGTAGTCAGCCATCGGTTTGGCGATCAGGGAAACGGTGACCAGGCTAGTAAAAAGGCGGCGTCCGATCATGACGATTGCTCCTTGTTAGGTTGAGGAAATTGCTGGAGAAGCTCGGCAGCCCAATCCAGGCCGCGCGCACTGAAGAAACGGGCGGCAAAGCTGCCCTGCCCTTCTTCGGAAAGAATATTGTCGATCAGGGTCTGCGCGGCCGGGTCGGAGGCGCCGCAAAGCGCAAGAGCGATCGGGCCTAGCCCGAGCTCGAAGAGGCGATTGCCGCGGCGCGACTGCAGATAGTAGTGGCGCTTCGGCGTGGCGCGGGCGACCAATTCGATCTGTCGCTCATTAAGACCGAAGCGCTCATAGGCTACCCGTGCCTGCGGCTCCACCGCACGATCGTTGGGGAGAAAAATGCGCTGCGGGCAGCTCTCGATGATTGCGGGTGCGATAGAAGAGCCGGCGATGTCGGCAAGCGACTGCGTCGCGAAGATGACGGAGACGTTTTTCTTACGCAGCACCTTAAGCCATTCGCGGATGTGGGCGGCAAAGAGCGGGTTGTCGAGATAGACCCAGGCCTCGTCGAGCATGAGCAGCGTCGGCCGCCCGTCAAACCGGTCCTCAAGACGATGGAACAGATACGTGAGCACAGGCAGCACAGCGCCTTGGCTGTGCATCAGCTCCTGGGTCTCGAAACACTGCACATCCGAGATGGCCAGCCGGTCGTCATCGGCATCGAGCAGCCGGCCGAATGGACCGTCGAGCGTGTAGGGCATCAACGCCGATTTGAGCGCATTGGACTGAAGCAGGACCGACAGGCCAGTCAGCGTGCGTTCCTGCGCCGGCGCGGTGGCGAGGCTGGTGAGCGCCGACCAGATTGCCTCCTTCACCTCCGGGGTGACGGTGACATTCTCGTGGGCAATGAGGCCGGCGATCCATTCGGCCGCCCAGCTCTGTGTGGCCGGGTCGTCGATGTGGCGCAGCGGCTGGAAAGCAAGCGCACCATTCGCACCCAACGCATGGTGGTCGCCGCCCATGGCAAGAGCGGCGGCGCGGGCCGAATTGCCTTTATCGAAGACATAGATTTGCGCGCCAGCGTAGCGCCGGAACTGCAAAGCGATCAGGGCAAGCAGAACCGACTTGCCGGCACCGGTCGGCCCGACAATCAGCATGTGGCCGACATCGCCGATATGAGTCGAAAGCCGAAACGGCGTCGAGCCGCTGGTTTCGGCGAAAAGAAGCGGCGGAGCGTAATCGCCGGTGACCTCGGCAAGATGCTCGTTCTCCGCTGGACCTGCCCACACGGACGACAGCGGCATGAGATGGGCAAGGTTAAGCGTGTGAACGAGCGGCTGGCGAACGTTGGCGTAGACATGACCCGGCAATGAACCAAGCCACGCTTCGACGGCGTTGATGCTTTCGCGAATGGTGGTGAAGCCGAGCCCGTTGACGATCCGCTCGACGGCGCGAAGCTTTTCCGCGGCGGCTTTACGGTTCTGATCCCACACCGTCACCGTTGTGGTGAGATAGCCGAAGCCGACATGATCGCCGCCCAATGCCTGCAGTGCTGCATCGGCATCGAGCGCCTTATTGTCGGCGTCGCTGTCGACGAGAGGCACCGGTTCGTTGGTCATTACCTCGCGCAGAATAGCCGCGAGCGATTTGCGCTTGGCAAACCACTGCCGGCGGAGCCGAGTCAGCGTCTTCGTGGCTTCCGCCTTGTCGAGTGGAATGAAGCGCGTCACCCAGCGATAGGCGAAATCCTGGTTATTGAGCGCATCAAGCATTCCTGGCCGGGTGACGTTCGGAAAGCCGAGAACTGTGAGCGTGCGCAGATGCTGCTCGCCCAGCATCGGCTCTAGGCCGCCGGTCAGCGGCGCGTCAACCAGGACGCCGTCGAGATACATTGGCGTTTCCGGCACGGCAACGGGATGATGGCGGGTCGAGATCGTGCCGTGCAGGTACGTCAGGGTCTCGGCATCGTCGAGCGCGCGCACCTCGGGCACGAAGCCCGAAAGAAGATCGAGAACGCGGTCAGTCTCGTCTCGGAACCGGGCAAGCTCCTGGCGCCAGTCTCTTTCCCCTCCCAAGTGATGCGAGTCGACGAGAGCACTTTCCGCGCGCGCTTGGCCATCGGGCCCAGGCATGAAGACCAAGGTCAGATGATAGATGCTCTCGAAATGCGCGACCTTGCCCCCGAAGGCCGCGCGCCGTTCCTCATCGATCAGCCATGAGGCAGCATCGGGAAGGGCCGAGCTCGGATAGCCCCGCGCTTCGATGCGCTCGGCCTCGAAGAATAATGCCCAGCCAGAGCCGAGCCTTCTCAGCGCATTGTTTGCCCGCGCGCATATGCCGATAAGTTCGGCCTCCGTCGCGCTTTCAAGGTCGGGGCCACGAAACCCCAATGTCCGTTGGAAGCTGCCATCCTTGTTGAGCACGATGCCGGGCGCGACGAGTGCTGCCCAGGGCAGATGGTCGGCAAGCCGGTCGGCTTTGCCGCGGTATTCGGAAAGCTTCAGCATGCAAGCCAGCCCTTCTGACGAAGATGACGGACAAGTACGCTGGCAAAGTCCGGGTCGCGCCGTGCGGCAAAGACCGCGAGCGTGTGGCCGGCGATCCAGATCACCAGACCGCCAATCCACTGCTGCAGGCCAAGGCCGATTGCGGCGGCCGCGGTGCCGTTAAGGATCGCCACCGCCCGCGGCGCGCCACTGAGCAGGATCGGCTCAGTCAGCGCCCGATGAACGGGAACCTCGAAACCGTCGATATGCTGCTCTCCGGTTATCATCCGACCAGCGCTCCGCCGCCGAAGGAGAAGAAGGAAAGAAAGAAGCTCGAGGCCGCGAAGGCGATCGACAGGCCAAAGACGATCTGGATCAGCCGGCGGAAACCGCCCGCCGTGTCGCCGAAGGCAAGGGTCAGGCCGGTGGTGATGATGATGATCACCGCGATGATCTTGGCGACCGGCCCCTGCACTGATTCCAGGATCTGCTGCAGCGGCTGTTCCCACGGCATGCCGGAGCCGGCAGCGTGGGCCTGGGCCGTGAGAAGAAGCGCGACGGCGGCGAACGAAAGAAAGCGAAGCTTCTTGCGCATGAGGTCACCTTTCAGAGCTGCTGGAGTTGCGGAAGTGTGAGCGGGGTGACGGCGTAATCGCCGCTGCCGTCGAGACCCGTGACCTCGGCGATCGCGTCAACGCGGCGCGCGGGTCCTCTTCCGGCAATAAAGATGACCAAGTCGACGGCATCGGCGATCAGCCGGCGGGGAACGGTGACAACGGCTTCCTGGGCGAGCTGCTCAATACGATAGAGTGCGGAGCGTGCCGAATTGGCGTGAACCGTGGCAATGCCGCCGGGATGTCCGGTGTTCCATGCCTTCAGCATGTCGAGGGCTTCCGCGCCTCGCACTTCGCCGACGATGATGCGGTCGGGTCTAAGTCGCAGCGTCGAGCGCACGAGATCACCAAGCGTGACCGACCCCCGCCTCGTCCTCAAGGCAACACAGTCCTCGGCTGCGCATTGCAGCTCGCGGGTGTCCTCAATCAGGATCACCCGCTCATCGCATTCGGCGACTTCTGCCAACAGCGCATTCGCAAGCGTGGTCTTGCCCGACGACGTGCCGCCGGCGACCAGGATGTTGCGCCGCTCACGCACTGCCTTCCTCAGGGCATCAGCCTGCAGCGGGAGGATGATGCGATCGGCGACATAGTTGGCCAGCGTGTAGAGTTTTGCTGCCGGCTTGCGGATGGCAAAGCATGGCGCCAAGACGATTGGCGGTAACAGGCCCTCGAAACGCTCGCCTGAGGGTAGTTCGGCGCTGACGATTGGGTTGTCCGCATGCGCCTCGGCGCGCACGTGAGAGGCAACGAGGCGGACGATGCGTTCGGCCTCGGATGGATGCATATGCACGCCGGTATCGACCCGGCCTTCTCCCAACCGGTCGAGCCGCAGCGCGCCGTCGGGGTTGACCATCACCTCGATGACGGTCGGATCGGCAAGGGCCTCGGTGATCGCGGGGCCCATGGCTGTGCGCAGCATGGCGCGGCGGCGGTGGTCGGCTGCGGGATGAGAGCTCATCCTTCGCCTCCATTGCCATTACCAAGCGAGCGCTTCCCGGAGGCGATCTGGCGACCGACCTGCTCAACGAATTTGTCAAAGCGCTCTTGGGCAATCGCCTGTGTCGCCCGATCCGGGATCGGCGTGTGGGCATGAAGCGTAATCGAAAAGCGTATGAAGAGCGCCAGGCTCTCCAGGATCACCTCGACATCGGTTCGGATATGGTCGAGGTCGCGGGAAAGACGGTCGAGCCGCCTGCCGTAGCGCTGGTCGAGTTCGTTCTCGCCACGCCGCTCCATGAAGGCCTCGACCGCTTTCGCGACGATTGCCGATTTTGTGGTCGACGGGTTGCGACTGAGGGTTTCCAGCTTCGCGCTTAACGCGGGTTCGAGCAGAAACTGGTGGCGAATGCGATGCGGCTTCATGGGGCTCGTTCCGACTGGCCGGCGCTGATGCGCCGGCGGCGGCAACGAACATCGTCGAGATCCGCAAAATCGCTTATGGGCGTTATCTACGCCGAGATACGCCTGAGCTGCGGAAGCGCTTAGAAGCCGGGGATGATGTCCTTGTCGTCGCCCCTTCCCTCGTTGATACCGTAGGCGCTAGACGCGGTGGAAACCCGGTCCATGACGCGCTTGTCGGCGAGTGCCTCGGCGTCATCGTCCGCCAGATTGAAGAGGTCGTCCTGATCTGGCTCCTGAGAGACGACGACGTGTTCTTCAGGCACGCTTGGATGACGCTGCTGTTGCACTCCGCCCTCTTCTTCGATTGCCGCGCTGGCGGTTTCGTCATCGGCAGCGAGACGGCGGTCAACACTGCGGACTTGTCCGCTCCAATCGTCGGGGCGCGACGCAGGACAGTCCGCGGACAGACCCTCCCGCAACACCGGCGCCGGCAGCACCCGTTCGGTGAAATTCGGATCCTGGTAATAGCGCAACTTCTGGGCGCGGATCGGCGGCAACCCCGAAACAAGGATTAATTCGTCAGCTTGCGGCAACTGCATCACTTCGCCAGGCGTCAGCAGCGGGCGAGCAGTCTCCTGGCGACTGACCATGACGTGCGAAAGCCAGGGAGCCAGCCGGTGGCCGGCGTAGTTGCGCATGGACCTGAGTTCCGTCGCCGTACCGAGCGCATCCGATATGCGTTTGGCCGTGCGCTCGTCGTTGGAGGAAAAGGCAATGCGCACATGGCAATTGTCGAGAATGGCGTTGTTCTCGCCATAGGCTTTGGAGATCTGGTTCAAGGATTGCGCGATCAGATAGGCGCGGATGCCGTAACCCGCCATGAAGGCGAGCGCGGTCTCGAAGAAGTCGAGGCGACCAAGAGCCGGAAATTCGTCTAGCATCATGAGCAGTTGGTACTTGCGGCTTTTCTTCGGGTCACCTTCCAGCCGCTCCGTTAGTCGCCTGCCGATCTGATTGAGCACCAGTCGCACCAGTGGCTTGGTGCGCGAGATATCCGATGGCGGCACCACTAGATAGAGCGACATCGGTCGTTCCGCATCCATGAGGTCGGCAATGCGCCAGTCGCAGGCCGATGTTGCCGAGGCAACCGTCGGATCACGATAGAGCCCGAGAAACGACATTGCGGTCGAGAGAACGCCAGAACGCTCGTTCTCTGACTTGTTCAGCACCTCGCGAGCCGCCGAGGCCACGACGGGATGGACCCGAGGTGTGTCCGCCGTGCCGAGGTGGTTGGTGGTCATCATCCGCAGCAGTGTCGCGGCAAACGAGCGTTGCGGATCCGACAGGAAAGTGGCGACGCGCGCGAGCGTCTTTTCTTCTTCCGCGTAGAGCACGTGCAAGATGGCCCCGACCAAGAGTGAATGACTAGTCTTCTCCCAATGATTCCGCCGCTCCAGCGCGCCTTCCGGATCGACGAGAATGTCCGCGATGTTCTGAACGTCGCGAACCTCATCTGAACCCCTGCGCACTTCCAGCAGCGGGTTATAGCGCGCCGATCTCGAGTCGGTCGGATTGAACAGGAGGCAGAAAGAGAACTTCGACCGCCAGCCGGAAGTCAGCTGCCAGTTCTCGCCTTTGATGTCGTGAATGACGGCCGAGCCGGTCCAGGAAAGAAGCGTTGGAACGACCAATCCCACGCCCTTGCCCGAACGTGTCGGCGCAAAGGCCATGACATGTTCCGGCCCGTCATGTCGCAGATAGTGATCCTTCAGTTTGCCAAGGAAAACGCCGGCCGGCTCAAACAGGCCTGCCTTCTCGATTTCCCGAGCCGCGGCCCATCGTGAGGAACCGTAGGTGGTGACCAACCCCCTCTGCCGCGCGCGCCAGAGGGAGCCAGCTATTGCGGCCGCACACCCCAAGAATCCGCTGGCTCCGGCAAGCATGCCGGCCTTGTCGAAGACCTCAGGCGCATAGGCGTCGAAGTGAAACCACCATTCGAACAGTTTCCACGGCTTGTAGATCGGTCGGGCCGCCGCGGCAAACCATGGCGTGCCAAGCTGCGGCTGATAGTCCAGCATGTGGGCGCACCATTGCGTTGCCGCCCATACGCCAACGATGACGATGGCGAACACAACTACGATCTGGCCGACAAGGAGCTTCGTCGGTGTCACGGGCACAGCCTCCACTGTTTGGTAGTAGATGGAAGCAGCATGACGTGACGTTTCAGAATATCGAAGATACCCAATATACGCGCCCGTGCGATGCAGTGAACGTTGCAGGCTTGGAAGACTGGGGCGCCAAGAAGTGTCATCGCGAAGGGCGAGAGCGAATGACTTGTATGGGGCCGACTGCGGACAGGCAGCTTTCGGAAACATGATTGCGAAAAAGCCGCCCTCGTCACGGTCTGTCCGTACGAAAAGTACCGGCACGATGAGAGCCTCAGTGCGAAAGAAAAATGTCACACTGAGGCTCACCGAAGGTGGGCTATAACCCGAACAGACGCCGGACAAGCTGCCATATACTTGCGAAGAAGCCAGGCAGTGGCCTATGGGCCTCATAGTAGGCCTGCCTACGCCTTTCATCCCTCAGCATGCCTGTAACCGTCTGGGCGGCGGTCATTTTGGGCTCCCACAAGATCCGTCCGTCGCGGATGATGTAGTGGGAATTACAGGGAAGTTGCCCGCTGCCTATTGACGGCTGTAGTGACGGCCGGCCGCCACGTTCGGTAAACCGCCATTCCGCAGGTCCGAGAGGTATAGCCACTTTGCAGCCGCAGCCGCAGGCGCACAGGTGCACCGCAACCTGGTATTCATCGGACACATACAGGACGCCTTTATCAAGCTCCTTGGGCACGAAATGGACCTTTTGAAGCCGGATATCATTCATGGCGCGTCTCGACGAAAAAGCGTGGCATGGTTGTGTCCATCAAGATGTGGTAGGCTGGATGGTCCTCGACGTAAAAACCCCGGTATTGTTTGTATCGGATTACCGCGATGCAGGCATTCATCGCGTTCAACTCGGATATCTGTATGTTGGTGCGATATTCATCGCCGGGCTGATCAGCGGTCTCGGATAGAGCCTTGGCCCTGATCTCTTCGGCGTCGTCAGGCAGATAGACTGTTGCGCGCAGCATGCCTGCCAGCGCAGACTGCTGGCGGTTCAAACCCAAGCCGACGTCGATGAAGGGAATCTTCAGGCCGATGAGCAGGTCGAAAACTCCGGCGCGGGCCGACCCCTTATCGACGCAGACGAAGGCGAAGGTGACGCCTTGCAACTCCTCAGTTGACGATTGGTCGATGAATTTCCTTTCAAGTTTCAACCCGCTCCGGAAGTTGCCATAGCGATCTTGATACAGGTCGGCCTTGGCCCGCTTGAAATCGTCTTCCTGAAGCCGGCCGGGAGATCGGTAGGCGTTGTGGACGTGGAACACGTCGGCGTCGAAACCGCGGATTTCGCGCACATTCGTCTTGACCATGAAGTCAAGCACATAGGCACCGGTCCCACCGAGCCCGATGATTGCGACCACCTCATCTTTGAACCGCGCCGCCAAATCGCCAATCTCCGCGCGGCTAGTTAACGTGTCCTGATAGGTGAAGACACTATCTGCGACCACATCGTGGTCGACCGCGAACGTGAGGGGTGTCGCTTGCGGGTAGCGGCTCACGGCCGGACCGGACAGCAGAGCTACGTAGTGCTGGATTTTCTCAAAGAAATCCGGGAAACCGGTTGGCGGTTTGTTCGAGAACGAGCGCTCAACCAACACGTCATCTCTGGTCAGGGCCAAGGTTCTCGGGCCACCGCCCAGGTTCGGGATCGGCCGCCCGTCGGCCTCATGGGGAACCCCACCGGCGAAGAAGACCTGATGGTCGTCTTGCTGGACCTTTTCAGCGTCGACGAAGACAAGCTTAGTCACAAAAGCGCCCGTGCACAGCTCCAGTTGCGCGTTGAGGTAGGGAATGTCGCGGACAACCAAATATCCGCTGTCAAACCGGAGCGCGAAGCCCCGGTCGAGCAGCCGTTTTATGTCGGGATTATGATTCGCTAGTGCGATTAACACGGAACGCCATCCCATCCTTTGCCTTGACGGTGCCTCCGGGGGAGAGGATTCCATCTCGGTCGTTGTGGCCCCGGGTGTAGGTGACCGAATAAGTCGCGCCCGGATTTTGGGGATAGTCCGGATAAGCATGGGTAACGACCTCGACATAAGTCAGTTCGTCTTTTTTCGGCACCTCGTGCGGCGTGCCGTTGACCACGATCGTGATCGTCTCGTCGTGGCCCTTGTTATCATCTTCCTGCGCCATTGTGCTGTCCTTTCGCTTAGCCGCGCGGCGGATTGGGGTCGTGGCCGTGGCTATCGCTCTGCGCGATCTTGCCGTCCCGGTTGTGAATCTTGAGCTCGGTCGATTGGTTGCGGCTGACGCCGCGGCCGAAGTCTACCGCCTCCTTCTTGCTGTCGAAGTGACCGGACGACCGCTGGCCTCCGCCCCTCTTCACGTCCCAGCCGCCATCGTGGTTGGGAACCACATGATGCGTACCGATGGTCTTGTGTGACGCCATATCTTGTATCCTTTCGTTGGTTTCGGTATGGGAAGTACGTCTACTCCGAACAGGTATGCCGTCTCGCATATCGATTGTCAAGCACTCTCTGTGCTGCTACTCTGAACAGAGGAAAACGACAGAAAGAGGCAATCGTGACCACGCCGCTCGGCAACAAGATTCGCGCGCTGCGCAAAGATAAGGGCTACACGCTGGACAGGCTTGCGGAGCTCGCTGACTCCAGCAAGAGCTATATCTGGGAGCTTGAGAACAAGGAGCCGCCACGACCGTCCGGCGACAAAATCAGCAAGATCGCTACGGCGCTCGGCGTCACCACCGATTATTTCCTGACCGACGATGTCGAATTGGAGGATGCTGCAGATCAGGCGTTCTACAGGGAGTACAGAGCGCAGCGGCCGAAGACCAAGGCACGCCTGCGCCAGATGTTCGCGGTCATAAAGGACGATGAGCAGTAAGCGGCGCCCAAACGCTGTGGCAATTGCAATTGCGGCGCTTCTCAACGCGGGGTTTCGCCCCCGATGTTCGGCGGGTCGCCTGAGAGTGCTGGGGCCGCCGTTTCCGAAACGATGACCTGTTTCCGGGCGAACTCAGCTTCTGTGGTTGCCAGAACCATGTGATTTAAGCGTCGCCCGTATCTTGGAGGACCCTTTGAAGACGTCGCGAATCTCCTTTTGCGTATCCGCGATGCTGCGGGCCAGCTTTTCCGGCAAAGGCTCAGGTGCCAGGCCCTGCCTCTCCTCTTCACGATTGATCAGACGCTTGAATGCAGAATTACGCTTCATCATCGCGGCTCTCTGTCATCATCAGATTTGATCGAACGCGGTGCACGTATCGAAGGTTCAACTCGGGCTCGAAATAATGTTTCCGCTTCACCCATATGAAGCCGTCGGCCCGCGAAATGACCGCGACATCGATCGGGCCACCAACGGTCTGCATGCCACGCGAGACATGACGTTTCAATGACGTCAGGTTAACGAGGGCCTCCGCCATAGAGGCCAGCTCGGACTTTGGCATGAATTCGACCATGTCCTCAATCTCCTTGCGGGATTGTGAACGGATTTCCTCAAATTCCTCCTCACGCAACCTTTTGTTGAAGGCTGTCTCGGCCTCGCCAGCTTGCCGGATCAGTAGCCGCCGCTCCGCCTCGGGCATATCCAGTTGAGCAATGATATCTTTCGAGATGCTTGAAATCGTGTTGTTCACGAAGGTCGTTATGTGTCTCTCGATACCCTCATCAAGGCCGTACAGGAACCGTTCCACCATTTCCCTCTGCGCAAACGGCAGGACACGCGACCGCTCGCCGTCGCGATCGATGTCGACAAAGTTGGTCCGGGCGTATTTCAACTTTCCGAACACCACGCCGTCGATTTCGAAGGAGATCAGTGAAGGAAAAAGGTCCCTAGACCCGAACCCGGCGATGACGATGCCCGTTTGCGAGCCCGTCCTGGTCTCGCTCAGAACCGCGCGCTTGGCCAAAGCGACGACGCGATCGGTAAAACCCCGGTCGTCCGCACGCATAAAGTTCTGTTCAACGATCTCGCGGATTTGAGCTTCACGACCTTTTGTAATCCTCGGAGCGGAACCGCCGATGAACCTGGCGGGCTTGACGCGCCGGTAGATCTGCTCGAACGTCGCCAGCACGAGATCAACAATTCTGTTGAGTTCGGTCTCCAGATGCATGCTTTTCTTGAAGTCCTTCAGCAGACGTTCAAGCCTTGTCGTGATGCGCTCGTTGATCTGGCGGATCAACGGCATGAGGATTGATTCGACCGCGGCTGTCTGGACCTTCGCTGAGGCATCGTTTCCCCACGCGTTGAGATATGTCAAGAAATCCAGTGCCGCATCTTGCAATCGCGGGAAGGACTTGCAGTCGCGTCGATAGTCGCTGATCAGAATCTGTAACGGCGCCTGCATGAACTGCATGCCGTTGTAAATCATGACCCCGATAGGGTCCCGATGGGACAAATCGAAGAGCTTTTCGGCGGAATCGTAGGTTTTTTCCTCGACATCACCCGCCGAAATCGTGACAGCGCTATCAGCGGCCAAGGCCACTGCGGATTTATTTAGGATGGCGATTTCCGCTGTCATGGCGCTACAGCGTCAATTGGCGTCATGTTGAAAAATGCCGAAGCCGGATCGGCTTCAGACTGAAAACGTGCCCCCATCAAAGCCGCCCACTCCCCATAATTCGGCTCGATTCTTTTGTGAGATTACGCGGCTTTGCCGGCAAGGGAAGTGATTACTTCACTATTCTTCAACAAAATTGTGGGGCCAAGCTGTGCCAACGAGCCTTAGCGCGACCCTAGAGTAATACAAGGCCCCGGACGGCCGCGTATCGAATTGAACTCGGCGAATGGCAGGTTTCAGAAACCATGCTGCCGCACTCGAACGACCGAGTTGGTGAAGGGTTTCGGGTGCCGGCAGGCGTACGAAAGCCTCTCATGCAGGAACCCGCGGGCCACGAGGGTGGCTATGGGGATTT